>JAWODX010000260.1:0-15410 GCA_046483085.1 Planctomycetota bacterium | reverse complement strand
CGCTGGGGACCGGGGGTGGGCTGAGCGCTGCGGTCGTGAGCGCTGCGACCGTGACGCGGGCATCCTGCCCGCGTGTCGCGAGGGCGTCTCGCCCTCGCACTCCCCACGGCTGCGGGTCGCGGCCAGGATGGCCGCGAGACCGCGGGCAAGATGCCCGCGTCACCCAGGAACCCGCTCGCTGCTTGCACTTCCGGCGCGCGCGGAGTAAGATGAACAGCACCGACATCCAGGGAGACCCCAATGCCGGAACCGGTGCAGTCCAAGGCGGACGTGATCGACATTCTGCAGGCGAACGCCGCGCGCATCCGCGAGCTCGGCGTCCGCCGGATCGGCTTGTTCGGATCGTTCGTGCGCGACGAGCCCGACCCCGACAGCGATGTCGACGTGTTCGTGGAGTTCGAACCCGAGAAGGAGACGTACCGCAACTTCATGGACCTCGCGTTCCTGCTCGAGGACTCGTTCGGTCGGCGGATCGAGCTGGTCACCCCGGAGTCGCTCAGCCCGTTCATCGGCCCGCACATCCTGGAGGAGGTCGAGGATGTCCCCCTCGCCGCGTGACTACCTCCGCCACTTCCTCGCCGAAGCAGAGTTCCTTGTCAATCAGACCGCCTCCATGACGCGGGAGGAATTCTTTGAGAACGGTGTTGCCAAGCGCGCCTGCACCCGGAGTATCGAGATCATCGGGAAGGCGGCAAAGCAGCTACCGGCCGCGTTCCGCGAGGACCATCCGGACGTCGACTGGCGCGGGATGGCCGGGATGCCGGACATCGTGATCCACGAGTACTTCGGAGTCAACTTCCGGATCGTGTGGGATGTCGCCACGAGAGAAGCTCCGGTCCTGCGCGATCGAATCAAGGCGATCCTCGACGCACAGCCGGACGGGTGACTGCCGGCGGCTCATCGACCGGCTCGCCGACCGCGGCGATGGCTTCTCCGACGGCGAAAAGCTCATCCCCCGCACCGAGCGCTGGGGACCGGGGGTGGGCTGAGCGCTGCGGTCGTGAGCGCTGCGACCGTGACGCGGGCATCCTGCCCGCGTGTCGCGAGGGCGTCTCGCCCTCGCACTCCCCACGGCTGCGGGTCGCGGCCAGGATGGCCGCGAGACCGCGGGCAAGATGCCCGCGTCACCCAGGAACCCGCTCGCTGCTTGCACCGCCGGCGCCCGAAGACGGCGACGGTAATTCGGCCCCTAGCACTACAACGCTACTTCTCCTCGCTGGCTGCGTTCTGGAAACCCCGCGGAATGGGCTGGGCAGGCAGGAATGCCTGCCCCACCGGCCCATCGCATTGGTGGGGCAGACATTCTTGTCTGCCACCGGCAAAGCCTAACGCGAGATGCATAGCGTCTGTTCTGTCAAGGCCTTATGCCGTTCCGCTCCTGACAGTCTAGCGTTGTAGTGCTAGGAAATCCTGCGGACCTAAGTTGTCTTTGCGGCGGATCCGCCTCTTCGCCTGGGCCAGGCGCTGCCGGTCGTGACGGTCAAAGATGTTCTCACTGAGGTCTGTCAGCACGGCCTCGGCGAGGTCGGGGTCTTCGGGGTAGAGGACACATGCCACGTTTCGCAAATGACGAGAACGCTTCCAGCTCTTCATAACCCGGCACGCCCTCCGAAGCGGTGCCAGTACGCGCTCCCGATACGGACGTCCGGCGGGATGCACTGCATCGAGCAAGTAGGCGAGGGCGTCCGCTCGGCGCACGGGGTTCCCCACATCGGTGATGATGCGGAGCAATTTGTCAACTGTCTCGGACAGGCGCAGGTCTCGGGAGCGTACCATCGCCCGAACGGGCCAGGACGCGACGGTCACGACCCTGTTGGGTTCGTCGAGTGAAACCGCGGCCTCCAGGGACTCGTCAATGATTCGCCGGGTGTCATCCGGCACGTTGAAGTCGAGCGCGACGCTTGCCAGGGCCTGGCATCGGAACCAGGCCTCATCGATCGACCGAGCTATCTTCAGCGCCCTCCGGGGCTGTTCCCTACCGTGTTGCATGACCCAGTTGCGTTGCTTCGTTGAAGTGAATGGTGATCCTGGCAATTCTTGGTTGCCTGACATCGTTCCTGAGGCCCTTAGGTTGCAGACACGGCCCGACCTCCGAAATCGTACCGTGTACCGCCGCCTTTCACAAGAAAAAGACGGAGGCTGTGGCGCAGGAAGCGGTGACCACTGTGGACAAGCTCGGCTTGAAGGCCCATAAGCGATTGGGTATCATGCCGGCTCGACGGTGAGGCGCGTGTAGTCGAGTTCTCTGGAGCATACAGGCCGATGAACGCGGATGCGGTGAACCCGCGCGCGAGCGCGGCTGAGGATCTTGCGGCGGGGCGTGCGGCGGAACGCCGCGCGGCTCTGCGTGAGGCCTGCCAACCCCGCTTCGAATATCCCCGACCCGGCGCCGTGCAGACGGCGGGCTGGATTCTGACGGGGATCGGGCTGGTCGGAGCGGTCGGCTCGGCGGTCGCGTTCGTGATTGCGTTCGTCGGGCTGCTGAACGGGCGGGCCGCGGCGGGCGAAGGCCTCGTCGCCGCGGGGGTGGGCATCGTCGTCGGCCTGTTCTGGGCGCGGGTCTGGCACGGGTTCCGGACGCTGCCCGACTGGCAGGTGATGCCGGAGCTGCCGCTTCGGACGAAGGCGTTCGCGGCGGGGGGTAATGCGGCGTCGGCGTGCCTGGCGGCGAGTGCCGGCGGGCTGGTCGTCTTCGCGGTCTGCTCGCGGGTGTTGTTCGCGGGGCTCGTCGACCGCGTCGGGCTGGCCGGGACGGGCAAGCCGGCGTTCGTGCTCACGGCCCTGGGGACGGGGCTGTACTTCGTCCTGCTCTGGTACCTGTTCGAGGGCCTGATGGAATTGCGGGAGCCGGCGCGGCTGGCGCTGCTGGCGGTGCTGGGCGTGACCGTCGGCGCGGCCGTCGCCGCCGGCGCGTTCTGTGTGGCGGGCGTGTTCGGGCCGGTGATCGCGTGGCCCGCCGGCGGGCTGGGTGTCGCCGCGGCGGCGGGCCTCGTGCTGGGCTGGCGGTGCGCGGGGCCCGACGTGACCGAGCGCTTTTTCCGAACGAACGAGCCGTAGGCCGATGATCGAGACCTGCGACCTGACGAAGACGTACGGCGAGACGGTGGCGGTGGACCGCGTGTCGTTCGAGGTCGACCGCGGCCAGGTCGTCGGGTTCGTCGGCTGCAACGGGGCGGGGAAGACGACGACGATGCGGCTGCTCACGGCGTTCGCCGCGCCGACCGACGGCGACGCGTACGTCGGCGGCCACCACGTGTTCTGGGGCGCCGACGAGGTCCGCCGCCTCGTCGGATACCTGCCCGAGGACGTCCCGCTCTACCCCGGCATGCGCGTGTGGGAGTACCTGATGTTTCGGGCGCGGCTGAAGGAGGTCCCGGCCTGCCGCCGGAAGGCGCGGGTCGCCGAGTGCATCGAGCGCTGCGGGCTGGGCGAGGTGCGGCGGCGGATCATCGGCCACCTCTCGAAGGGCTATCGGCAGCGGGTCGGGCTGGCCGACGCGCTCGTCGCCGACCCGCCGGTGCTCATCCTCGACGAGCCGACGATCGGGCTGGACCCCGTCCAGGTCCGCGAGGCGCGCGAGCTGATCCGCGAGCTGGGCGAGACGCGGACCGTCCTCCTCTCCACGCACACCCTGCCGGAGGTCGAGATGATCTGCGGGCGGACGGTCGTCATCGACGCCGGGCGGATCGTCGCCGACGCGCCGACCGCCGACCTGATGGAGCAGGCGGAGGCCGACGAGCGGCTGGAGGACGTGTTCGTCCGGCTCACCGCCGAGCAGGCGGGCGAGGGGAGGGCGGATGAGTAAGAAAGCGACTGAAAGCTCGGTGGGGCAGGCATTCGTGCCTGCGGCGGGGCAGACAGGAATCTCCGCCCCGCCTGTCAGGACGGGGAGCCAGGTCCCGGCGCTCGTCCGCCGCGAGCTGTTCGCGTTCTTCGTCTCGCCCATGGCGTACATCGTGCTGGCCGTGTTCCTGGCGGTGACCGGGCTGCAGTTCGCCGCCACGTTCGAGCTGGAGACCCAGCAGTTCGCCTACGGCGCGATCATCGCCGTGCTCCGCGACATGAGCCGGATGTTCCTCTTCCTGCTCCCGCTGCTCACGATGCGCCTCGTCGCCGAGGAGTTCCACGCCGGGACGATCGAGCCGCTGATGACCGCGCCGGTCTCGAACACGGCGGTCGTCGTCTCGAAGTTCCTCGGCGCGTTCTGCTTCCTGCTCATCATGCTGCTGCCGACGCTCGCGTTCCCGGTGGTGCTCGGCGCGGTGGCGGGCGAGCGGGGCGTGGACGTGGGGCCGGTGATCGCCGGCTACTTCGGGCTGGTCCTGCTCGGCGGAACGGTGATCTCGGCCGGGTTGTTCGTGTCGGCGTGCGTGCGGAACCAGATCTCGGCGGCGGTGGCGACCGTGCTGATCCTCGTGCTGCTGTGGGTGGCGGGCTCGGCGACGGCGGAGACCGCGCCCGGCTGGCTCGCCGGGTCCATCCGCTACCTGGGACTGCTGTACCACTACGACAGCTTCGCCAAGGGCGTGATCGACACGCGGGACGTGATCTACCACCTGACGGCGAGCGGCGTGTTCCTGTTCGCCGCGATCGGCGTGATCGCCGTGCGACGATGGAGGTGATGCGAGTGACGAGCCGGGCGCCGGCCTGGACGCAGGCGTTGATGTGGGCGCTGTGCGCGGCGATGGCCGCGTGCGTGTTCCTGCTCGGCCCGGCCTACCTGATCGGGGAGGCAGGCGACCCGAGCGACGTTCTGGCCGTGTCGCGGGGCGGGCTGCGCGAGGCGCTGGCGGCCGCGCACGTGCTCTTCGTGCTGGCGATGATGGGGGCGGCGATGTGGCCGCCGGCGCGGCCGCTCGTTGGGCCGGCGTCCGCGGTCGCCGCCTTTCTCGGCGTGCTCGAGATGCTGTTCGCGGTGGCCGCCGTCTCGCTGGTCGAGGGCGCGGCGTTCGGCCTGCCGCACATGACGGTGACGGCGCTGGGCGCGCTCCTGCTGCTGGCGGCGGCCGGCCTGAACGTGGAGGGCGTGGTCGAGCGGCTGCGGCTCCCGAAGACGCCCGTCGCCCTGATCTTCGTCGCCGCCATGGTCACCGCCCTCGCCGCGTTCGGCCTGATCGGCGCGTTGAACAACCGCTACTACGCCCGCGTCGACTACACCCGCACCGGGCGGCATTCCGTCCCGGAGCCGACGCGCGAGCTGCTCGCCGGCCTGGAACACGACGTGCGGATCACGACCCTCTGTGACGTGCGAGAGCCGCATCACGAGATCCTCCAGCGCCGCGTCACCGACGTCCTCGAGGAGTATGCCCGGATCTCGGACCGGGTGATGGTGGAGCACATCGACCATCTTCGTGAGCTGACGGCCGCCAGCCGGCTGAAGCAGCGGCTGGCCGCCCGGCGGTTCGGCCTGGCCGATGCCGCCGCGCTCGAAACGAACTCCGTGATCTTCGAGTGCCCCCAGACGGGCCGGGTGATGATCGTGCACGCCGGCGAGATGATCGAGCGGGCCGGGGCGCGGGCGGCGAGCTCGGCGAGCATTCGGCCGGCGGCACCCGACGAGCCGGCGGCCGAGCCGCGATTCATCGGCGACGGCATCTTCCACGAGGCCCTCGCCGTCGTGACCTCCGACCAGGTGGCCAACGTCTACTTCGTCGTCGGGCACGGCGAGAAGCCGGAGGCGGTCGGCGCCCCGCCGGCCCGGAGTCTGCTGGACAGGGACTACGCTCAGAGGAAGCGCGACTACGAACAGGTCGAGCAGCAGCTCAGCACGGCGGTCTTCGAGCAGGCCCTCCGGCGGCGGTACTTCCGTCTGCGGCGGCTGGACTTGGATGAAGTCGGGCCGGAGGGCGTGCCCGCCGACTGCGACGTGCTGGTGATCGCGGGGCCGTGGAACCGCACGGTCGCCGACAACTGGGGCCGGCAGGTCATCGGCCCCGACAAGACCCCTTTCATGAAACCGTTCACCCGGAAGCACGCCGGGCTCATCCGGCGCTATCTCGAGCGCGGCGGCCGGGCCCTGGTGATGGTCGACCCGGTCGGCCCGGAATACCGGGCAAGGATCCTCCCGCTCCTGGCGCTGCTGCGCCGATACGGGGTCCGCGTGGACACCCGCCAGGTCATTCGTGACGAGATCGTGATGGTCCAGCGCCCGCTCGACCTCCGGGAAGGCACGCTGGGGGAGGAGGTCGAGGCGACGCAGTCGTCCCGGGTGTTCTTCCCCCGCCGCGCACGGACCGACGGGGAGCCGGACGCCGAACCGGGCCAATACCACCCCGCCGTGCGCGCGCTGGGGCGCCGGCCCGTCGCGGTCGTCGAGTGCGCCCCGGTCCTCACCGACGAGCAGCCGGGAATCCGGCACGTGGACCTGCTGACGACGAGCGACCGGGCCTGGACCTACCCGGTCGGGCGCGTGGGCGAACCCGAAGGGAGGCGGCGAGGGAGCTACACGGTCGCCGCGGCGGTCGAGGACGCGGCCTCCGGCCGGCCGGTGATGGTCGTGATTGGCTGCTCGAACCTGTTCATCCGGCCGGTGCTCCGGTTCCCGGGCGGGACGGCGAACGCGCGGTTCGGGCGCAGGGTGCTCGCCTGGCTGGCGGGCAGTGCGGGCCGGCCGGGCGTCGAGCCGCGGCCGACCTCGGCGACGTACGGGCACGCCGACGCCGCCGACATCCGCGCCGCCCGGTTCGTCGCCGTCCTCGTCATTCCATCGGTCGTCGTGCTCGCCGGGGCGCTCGTCTGGCTGGCCCGGCGGAAGTAGGAGCGAACGATGCGGCTGAAGCCGGCTCTGGTCACCTTGATCGCATTCGTGATCGTCATCGCCGCGCTCGCGGTGTTCGTGGCGACCCACGACGACGCGGCCGGCCCGGGCCGCGGCCAGCTCGCCGATCAGCCGCTCTTCCCCGACCTCACGCAGACCGAGATCGCTCGCCTGGAGCTTCGATGCCCCCGGACCGGGGACACGCCGGTCGTGTTCGAGCGCGATCGGGAGACGCGGCTCTGGGAAATGACGTCGCCGATGCACGTCGCGGTCCTGCAGGATCCGGTCAACGACATCGCGGGCGACGTGGCCGGGCTGACGGTTGTGCGCGGGTATCCGGCGAAGAGCTTCGTGGAGTACGAGCTCGACCGGCCGGCGTGGCGGCTCGGCGTGCAGACGCGGGCCGGGCGGGAGTTCACGCTGGCGTTCGGGGCGCGGCTCGTCGAACTGGCGGGCCCCGGCCCGGAGGAGGAGGCAGAACCGGCCGCCGGCGACGAGCCGGAAGAGGCCCGATCCCGGCCGGGCAAACGATACGCCCGGCTCGATCAGCGCGAACAGGTGCTGATCGTCGAGGACAAGCTCTGCCCGAAGATCGATCGCCCGCCGACCGCCTTCCGCGTCCCGTTCCTCGTCTACGCCGACGCCCCGGCCGGGCCCGAGCCGATCGCGCCGAGGCACGTCCGGACCGTCTCCATCCACGTGAGCGCGGGGGAGGCGAAGCAGGCCGTGGCGCTGGAGCGGGCGGCGCCGGGCCGATGGCGGCTGACCGAGCCGTGGGCGGCGCGCGCGGACCGGCGGATCTTGGGCGAGACGCTCGCCGCCATCCTCGGTCTCCGGATCGAGGAGGGCGGGTTCGTCGACGAGCGGCCCGGCGATCCGACGGCTTACGGGCTGGCCAGCCCGACCGTGTCCCTGGCCCTGGCGGCGGAAGCAGCGGACGGCGCCGTGCGCCGGTACGAGATTCGCGTGGGCGACCATCCGCCGGATCGGCCCGACCTGTTCTACGCGCAGAGCAGTTCGCGGCCGACCGTGGTTCTGGTCTCGGCGGCGGCGATCCGGGATAACCTGATGGGCCCGGCGGAGGACTTCCGCGACCGGCATCTGGTCACGTTCGACGTGCCCGACGTGGTGTCGGTGACTCTCTTGCCCGCGGACGGCCGTCGGGTGACCCTGGTCCGACGGTCGCGCGGTTCGAAGGAGTGGTCGGTCCGGTCGCCGCCCGACACGGACGGCCGGGCGTCGCGCCCGGCGGTCGTCGGCCTGATCGCGAGCGTCGCCGATCTGATGGCCCAGGAGTTCGTCACGGAGAGCGCCGGGCCGGCGGAGCGGGCGCGATTCGGCCTGGCCGACCCGGCGGTCGAGGCGCGGTTCAAGCTGAAGGACGGCTCGGAACGCACGGTGCGGCTGGGCAAGAGCCCGGCCGGCCGGCCGCACCTGGTCTATGCGGCGGTGGCGGACGAGCCGTCGGTGACGCTGGTGCCGGCGGACGTCGTGCGGCTGGTGTCGCGGCCGGTGCGCAGCCTGCGGAGCAAGCGGCTCCTGGAGGGGTTCGTCCCCGATGAGGCGGAGGTCATCCGGATCGAGCGCGACGGCGACTCGGTGCTTCTTCGCCGCCGGGCCGACCTGCGATGGCGGTTCGTCGAGCCGCTCGGCCACGACGTGGAGCCGGGCGCGCCCCGGGCGTTTCTGGCGGGGCTCGAATCGCTGGAGATCGAGGGCTGGCCGGCGGACCGGCCGGCGGACTACGCGCCGTTCGGCCTGGCGGAGCCGGACGCGGTCCTGACGATTCAAACGAAGCCGGTCGTCTCGGACCTCGTGCGCGTGGAGGACCCGCCGCGCCGCGAGCCGAGGACGTTCACGCTCCGGCTCGGGAAGACCGCGCCGAACGGGCGACAGGTCTACGCCCGGCTCGCGTCCGAGCCGAACGTCTACCTGATCGACGCCCGGCTCCTGAAGCAGTTGCGGCGGGGGTACCTCCTTTTCCGCGACCGGCAGGTTCTCGACTTCGACGCCGACGCCGTCGAGCAGGTGACGATCGAGCGGCCGGGCCGGCGGTACCGGCTCCGGAAGGCCCGGAAGGGCCTGTGGCTGCTGGTGGACCCGCCGATCGGCGCGGGGAACGTTCGGCTCGTGCCCGACCTCGTCGCCGCGCTCTCGGCCCTGCGGGCGGCGGAGCTCGTGCAGGAGGGCGGTTGGGGCGAGCGGCGGTTCGGCCTGGAGCCGGACGACGAAAAGCCCTTCTGCAAAGCGACCCTGGTGATCCGCGAGACGGAACAGCCCGGCGGGCAGGAGCCGAAGCGGGCGGAGGAAACGCGCACATTGATCGTCGGCCGGCTGGCGGGGACGGAGGACCCGGAGGCGCGCTACGCGGTCGTGGCGGAGCGGGGCCTGGTGTTCGTGATCCCCGGCCGGGTGGCGCGGCGGCTCGACCGGGAGTTCGCGCCGCGGACGGCGATGGACGTGCCGAAGGCAAGGGTGCGCGGCGTCTCGGTCGTCCACCGCGACGGGAGCTGCATCCAGGTCGCGCGGGAGCCGCTCGGACGATGGCGGATCACGAGCCACGAGGGGATCGAGCCGGACCGTGCCCGCATCGCGGATCTGGCGGAGGAGGCGCGGCGCGTTCGGGCCGACCATTTCGTGGCGTACACGGCGGACCGGCTGGATGCGTACGGGCTGAACGAGCCGCGTTTCACCGTTTTCGTAACGTCGGGCGGCGGGCGCCTGGCTAGGTTGAAAGTGGGCAGCCGGGCCCGGGGCGCGGACCTCCCGCCCGGCGAGTGGTTCTACGCGACGGCGTCGGGTCTCCGGGCCGTGTTCCTGCTGCCGGCGTCGAAGGTGGCTGCGCTCGCGAAGCATATCGAGGACATCATCGAGGAGAAGTGAGATGAGAGACAGGCGGTGGCTGGCGGGCCTCTGTGCGGTGCTGATCCTGGCGGGCGCCGCGCGAGCCGGGGACGCCCCGGCCCGCGATTACAGCGCGCTGTACAAGAAGTGCGCGCCGTCGGTCGTGATGGTGACGTCGGTCGAGACGTTTCCGGCCGGGCTGGCGAATCGGACCGGCGAGCTCATCCGGCCGCTCCCGCTCATTCGCATCCCCATCGACGTGCTGGACTTCGTGTTCTATCCGCTGGACGCGATGCTGCGCGGGCCGAGGAAGTGGGGCGGGTCCGGTGTCATCATCGACAAGGAGGGCCACTTCCTCACGAACCACCACGTGGTCGACGGCGGCGACGTCTTCTGGGCGGAGCTGCACGACCGGCGCCTCCTGCGGGCGAAGCTGATCGGGTCCGACGAGGCCGAGGACTACGCCCTGCTCAAGCTCGACCTGCAGGGCGGCGAGGTGACGCCCGCCCGGCTGGGCGACTCGTCGAAACTGGCGATCGGCAACCTGGTCCTGGCCGTCGGCAGCCCGCTTCGGCTGCGGCAGTCGCTGGCCGTCGGCGTCGTGGCCGGGGTGGAGCGCCGGATCCCGAAGGGGATCGGTGGGGTGAGGGGCGATTTCCAGGACTACGTGCAGACGGATTTGACCATCGGGTTCGGCTCCAGCGGCGGGGCCTTGTTCAACGAGAACGCCGAGCTGATCGGCCTCACCACGTTGATGGTCGCCGAGGGCGAGACCGGCGGCGTCACCTTCTCCGTGCCCATCAACGTCGTCAAGGAGGGCATCCCGAAGCTCAAGGAGCACGGCGAGGTCATCCGCGGCTACATCGGCGCCCACATCAAGGACGTGACGCCGCGGCTGATCGACGAGCTCGACCTGCAGGTGAGTTCCGGCGCCTGCATCTGCGGCGTCGGAGCACTTCGGTTCCATGCCACCCCGGCCGAGAAGGCGGGCCTGCGGCGCGGCGACGTGGTGACCGAGTACAAGCCCTCCGACAAGGCGCTGAAGATCGACCGGGCCCGAACCCTCGCCCGCGCGGTCCTGAACACGAAGCCGGGGACCGAGGTCACGATCACGTTCGTCCGGGGCGAGGATGAGCGGAAGACCCGCCTGACCGTCGAGGAGCGGTGACCGGCGCTCGCGCCTTGCCGTGGGGCGTCAGGCCAGCTCGACGGGCGCCCCGTCGTTCGCGGCCGACTCCTCGGCCGCGTTGATCAGGCGGGTGTTCAAGAGCCCGTCCTGCCCGGTCGCCAGCGGCTGCTCCCCGTCGCGCACGCATTCGACGAAGTGGTTGATGCTTTCGACCGCCAGGCCGAGCTGCCGGCCGTGCACCTCCGGCGACACGAACATGTCGGGATACGACGGGTTCGGATAGCCGAGCGGGGTGAGCTCCGTATACTTCGTCAGGGCCCGCGAATGCGTCGGGTCGACGTAGATCGCGCCCTTCGAGCCGAGCAGCTCGACCTTGTGGTCGATGAGCGACGCGGAGCTCTGCGGCAGGAGCCACGAGTTCTCGACCACGGCGACCGCCCCGTCGTCGAAGTCGAGCACCGTGAGGAACAGGTCCGGGGTGTCCACGCCCATCTCGCGCAGCACACCCTCCCGCCGCCGGCACGTCACCCGCCGCACGTCCTTCTGCATCAGCCAGCAGATCGTGTCGATGGCGTGGCTGCCGAGGAAGAGGAGGGCGTTCGACCGGTCGGCCCAGGTGAGCATCTTGAGCGGCACGTAGACGGTGTCGCTCAGCCGGTAGTAGACGTAGCGGAGGTCGCCGAGCTCGCCGTCGCGGACCGAGCGCCAGGCGGCGCAGACCGGCGGGTTCCAGCGGTTGTGCCAGTCGATCATCAGCATGACCTCGTTCCGCTCCGCCGCCTCGATCATCCGCTCGCATTCCTCGACGGTCCGCGCCATCGGCTTCTCGCAGAGCACGTGCTTCCCCGCATCCGCACACCGGATGACGACGTCCGTGTGCGCGTTGTCCGGCGTGGCCACCGAGACGCCGTCGATCTCCTCGCTCTCCAGCAGGGCATCCAGCGAGGTGTATCGGCCGGGGACGCCCCATGTCTCGCCGACCTCGTTCACGCGCGCTTCGTCCAGGTCGCACACGGCGACGAGCTCCGCCGAGGGGTGCTGCGCGTACGCGCGGACGTGCATCCGGCCCCAGATGCCCACGCCGACCACTGCGAGTCGCACTCGATCCATCGCCGGCCCCTTCCTCTCAGATTCTGATCCGATGCTGCCCGATGAGCCCCCGCTGCCAGGGTGCGTCACGACATTATCCTCGTCCGGGGGCGCGATCCGGAGCGGCTTCGGGATCCGGTCATGTCCCCGGTCCCTGCCCCTGCTGGGAAGTGTCCGTCTGTCCGGACAGACGGACACTTCCCCCTTCCACGTCTACGCGGTCCGCCCGTCAAATCTACTCCGTGGCCCATGCCCGACGGCACGAAGAACCACAGCGCGCACACGACAACGAGGACATCGCGTGCTCGCCGCTGCGCCCGACGCAATACCGCATCACCATAATCCGTTGCTGCACCCCGCTGCCGCAGCCAGGCGAGATTGTACTTGATCGGTCACCGGGATTCAAAGACAATACGGTGGTGAGCATATTCGGGATCAGAATCACGGTCCACCCGACCTTCTTCTGGCTGCTCGTGCTGCCGGTGCTCCTGATCGGGGGCCTGCCGCTCGTGGCGTGGCTGATGGTGGTGTTCAGCCTCGTGGTGCTGCACGAGCTGAGCCACGCCCTGGTGGCGAAGGCGCACGGCGTCCCGGTCGAAGGGATCACGCTCCTGCCCATCGGCGGGATGGCCCGGCTGGGCGTGATGCCGGAGGACCCGGCGATCGAGACGAAGATCGCCGTCGCCGGGCCGCTCCTCAATTTCACATTGGCCGCGTTCGTTCTTCTCCTCGCCAAGACCGCGTCGCTGCCGCTGATGGCGCGCCAGACGAACGGCGAGTCGGCCTTCCTCGCCGCCACGTTCCTGGGCAAGCTGTTCGTGGTGAACCTCGCCCTCGGCATGTTCAACCTCCTGCCCGCGTTCCCCATGGACGGCGGGCGGCTGCTGCGCGCGTTCCTCGCCCGCCGGCGCGACTACCTGAGCGCCACGCGGATCGCGGCCCGGACCGGCCGCTGGATCGCGGCCGGCATGGCCGGCTACGCGGTGTTCAGCCTGTTCAGCCCGACGCTGCCGGGCACCCTGTGGCTGATCGTCATCGCCGTGTTCATCTACCTGGCGGGGAAGCGGGAGGAGATGATGGTCGCGGCCCGGCGTGCCGCCGGCGGGTTCTGGCGGCTGTTCGGCGTCCCGCCCCCGCACGCCGCCCCGCCCGAGGACTTCCGCAGCCCGGAGCAGCCCGACGAGCCGGGCGATCGGCCCGAGGTGATCGACATCGAAGGCCGGACGATCAACGACGAATCCCGGGCCTCGCCCGCCGACGCCTTCCGCAGGCTCGCCAACGACATCGACACTCACCTCCGCCGATAGCCGCCTTCTGCCCCGACACCTCACCGGGTTGCGCCGAGAGTCGTGCTCGCCCCCTCTGGCAGGCAGGAATGCCTCCCCCACCGAGCGCGGGACCAGCCGTCGCTTGCATTCCGCCCCGCCCGCGCGTATAACAGAATGACATGCAACGGGAGAGCGAAAACCAAGCACGACCGAGGGAGACCCGATGGCTGCACCGGACGAAGCACAACAAACGGTCAACCAACTGGTAGAGAAGTTCAAGCTGAACCCGCCGAGCAGCGAGGCTGCCACGCGCATCGAGTTCATCAACCCGTTCTTCGAAGCCCTGGGCTGGGACGTCGCCAATAGGGCCGGCTATTCCGAGCAATACAAGGAGGTTGTGCACGAGGACTCGGTCCTCGTCGGCACCGCCACCAAGGCGCCCGACTACTCCTTCCGCATCGGCGGCGTCCGCAAGTTCTTCGTCGAGGCCAAACGGCCCGCCGCCTCACTCAAAAGCGACCCCGACGCCGCCTACCAGCTCCGCCGATACGCCTGGTCGGCCAAGCTTCCGCTCAGCATCCTCACCGACTTCGAAGAGTTCGCCGTCTACGACTGCACCAAGCGCCCCAGGCAGACCGACAAGGCGTCACGGGCGCGCATCCTCTACGTCGAGTTCGCCGACTACCCCGACCAGTTCGACGACATCTACGATATCTTCGCGAGAGACTCGATCCTGAAGGGCTCGTTCGACCGCTTCAGCGAGAAGGCGCGCGGCACCGCCGAGGTCGACCGCGAATTCCTCAAGGAGATCGAGACGTGGCGCACGAAGCTCGCCCGCAACATCGCGCTCCGCAACAAGGGCCTCGACATCGACCAGATGAACGAGGCGGTCCAGAAGGTCATCGACCGCATCATATTCCTCCGCATGGCCGAGGACCGCGGCATCGAGAGCCAGGGCCGACTGCTCGCACTCACCAACGCCGACAGCATCTACGCCCGGTTCGCCAAACTGTGCGAGCAGGCCGACGAGAAGTACAACTCCGGGCTCTTCGACTTCAAGGCCGACGAGTGGACCCTCGACCTGGCGATCGACGATAAGGTGCTCAAAAAGATCATCAAGGGCATCTACTATCCCGAGTCGCCCTACGAGTTCTCCGTCCTCCCCGCCGACATTCTCGGCAACGTCTACGAGCAGTTCCTCGGCAAGGTCATCCGCCTCACCCCCGCCCACCGCGCGAAGGTCGAGGAGAAGCCCGAGGTCAAGAAAGCCGGCGGCGTCTACTACACCCCCAGGTACATCGTCGACTACATCGTCGAGCACACCGTCGGCGAACTGATCGACGGCAAGAGCCCGCGCCGGCTGAAGACCTTCCACGTGCTCGACCCCGCCTGCGGGTCCGGCTCGTTCCTGCTCGGCGCCTACCAGCGCCTGCTCGACCACCACCTCGAGTGGTACATCGAGCACGACCCCGGGAAGCACAAGGGGAAACAAGTGTATCGCCGCACCCCCGACGAATGGGCGCTCACCACCGCCGAGCGCAAACGCATCCTCACCGACCACATCTTCGGCGTCGACATCGACCCCCAGGCCGTCGAGGTCACCAAGCTCTCGCTCCTGCTCAAGGTGCTCGAAGGCGAGACCGCCGACACACTCGGCCGGCAGATGAGGCTCTTCCGCGAACGCGCCCTCCCGAACCTCGGCGACAACATCAAGTGCGGCAACTCGCTCATCGGACCCGACTACTTCGCCGACCGGCTCGACGGCACCATCGACCCCGACGAACTCCGCCGCGTCAACCCCTTCGACTGGGAGGCCGAGTTCCCCGGCATCCTCGGCAAGCGCGTCCCCGAAAAGCGCCGCGGCTTCGACGCCGTCATCGGCAATCCGCCGTATGTGCGCCAAGAGGCCCTTGGCGAGAACAAGCAATATTTCGCGAACACATACGAAGTGTTCGACAGCAGTGCCGATCTGTTTGTTTACTTCTTTGAGAAGGGACTGCGACTTCTGCGCCCCGGCGGCCGGTTTGCGATGATCGTCTCTAGCAGCCTCATGTTCGCACGATACGCAGCAGGGCTCCGCCAACGGCTTGTCAATCAATACCACGTTGAGAAGGTTCTGGATTTTGGCGGGCTACGGGTCTTTGTGCAGGCTCAAGACGTCTCGGTATGTATCCCGGTTATCAAGAAGGGGGCTAGCACTGGCCGGGTCGGGGTGGTGAAGGTGCCCACCCTCTCCCCGCCTGATTTGCAAGCATATGAAAAGGGGCGGGGATACTTCGTCCCGGACAGGCGGCTTCAGGCGGAGGGATGGTGGCTCGACAGC
>JAWODX010000221.1:0-5264 GCA_046483085.1 Planctomycetota bacterium | reverse complement strand
CCCGGCGGGGCTGATGATGCCGGCGGGTGGGCCGGGCGTCACGGGGGCAAGATGCCCGCGTGTCGCGAGGGCGTGTCGCCCGGGCACTGTGTGTGCAGCGGGATCGCGGCCAGGATGGCCGCGAGACCGCGGGCAAGATGACCGCGACACCTCGGATACAGCGGGCTCTCCTCCGCGAACTGTTCGTCACCGTATTTGTGAATCAGAGCACTTAGACGCATGCGGGCGGAAAAAGTTCAAACAAATCCCCGCGGCGGCGTCGAAATCCGGGCCGTGCTATCCTCCCGCGCGCGCCTTTTCCCGGACGGTCGTCCACCACGTGGGGTCGAGCGCCTGGCGTTCGACGTGCTCGGGCTCGTGCTCCTCGGAGAGGTTGCGGCTGTTCCAGTCCTCGGGCGGGAGCTCGATGGCCGCCCTCGGCGGCTTCGTCCAGATGGGGATCGGGATGCTCGACGCGAACTCGTCCTGCACGGCGTCCTTGTCGGCGTCGGCCCGGCAGGCCGCTTCGAGCAGGTCGAGGTCCTGGATGCCGTTCCGCTGGATCTTGAGCCGGACGGAGGGGATGGGGCCGGGGATGCCGAATCGCTCGCCCGGGTAAATCGTGCCGGTGTCGCCGCCGCCGCTGTCGAACCACGGGTCGGGCCCCGGGTTTGTGGTCAGCCAGGCGCAGTTGCCGCCCATCCGGCGCATCCACGTCTCGTAGCAGTTGCTGAGGATCGCGCTGCTGGCGGCGCCGATCGGCGGCGTGCCGTTGTACCACCACGTGATGTCCCCGCGCGCGACGACCTCGGCCACGTGGTCCGGATACCAGCGGTGGAACCCGCCGAGCACCCAGAAGTTGGCGTGCCCCTCCATCATCGGGAAGAGGTTCTTCATCTGCCAGCTCGCGTCCATCCGATAGACCCACGGGACGGGCGAGTCACCCACCGCCTCCTCCCAGAGCCGGACCATCTCGTTCTGGTAGTCCATGTCCTTGAGGAACTTGACCTCGTCGCCGTCCCATCCGAACCAGCGATAGCGCTTCTTGTGATTCAGGTAGAAGGCGACCTTCGACTCGGTCCAGCCCTGGTCGCGGAAATGCCGGTCGAACTGGCCGACGCAGCGGGTGAACTCGACCTCGTAGCCCTTCTGGCCCCAGTAGAGGTAGTCGGCCGGGTAAGCCGGGTTCAGCGGGGCGTAGATGCCCCAGATCGGCCGGGCCGGGCGGCGCGGCCCCGGGCAGCCGGGGGCCGCCGTCTCGAACGCACTCCCGTCGAGCAGCGGCCCGTAGTGCGCGTCGTAGAGCCCCCAGTCGCCGAGCCGCTTCTCCCGCCCGCGGCCCTCCGGAGCCGGTGCGTAGATCGGATCGTACGCGCCGGAATGCCCGTAGCCCAGGTTGCTCAACAGGCCGCGATGCTCGTAGACCAGCCGATGGTAGTGCTGGAGCAGTTCGATGGACTTGCGCCAGAGGGCGTCGCCCTCCAGCCCGCCGAGCGTCTCGGGGAAGAACCTGCGCAGGAAGCGGCAGCCGTACGAGTTGTGGTCCATGACCACGCACGGCTCGTCGGGGAGGGTGGCGTCGAGGACCGTGACGGCGACCGGCAGCGACGTGGTCCCGCCGTTCGCCGACAGGGTGATTTCTCCGGTCGCCTCCCCCGTCTCGGCGTCCGGCGGGATGAACACGTCGACCCAGAACTCCTGCGCCGTCTGCCCCTCGACCTGGTTGTCGGGGTCCGGCAGCTCGCACGCGGCGTCCGGGTCGAGCGGGACCAGGGCGTCCGGCCAGTACTCCGGCTCCTCGCCCTCCTCGGTATGCATGCGGTGGTACCACGCCCGGTAGAGGTCGACTTCCAGCCCGTCGACCGAGCCGGCGAGGCGGTAGTCGCCGGCGCCCTGGACGAGCAATCGGAACGACACGTATCCGTTGCGGGCGCCGCGAAGCGTGACGGCCCCCTCGTCGGAGAGGGCCGGTCCCCGGGCGTCGCTGGCGTCCGAGGGGTTCGGTGCCCCGAACGGGTCGTGGGCGAGCCACTCGTCGACGGCAGTCAGTGTGAAGCCAGCCATCAGATTTCTCCTCGTCAGGGTTCTGGTCGGTCATTCCCAGGTGGGTGCCGTGGCGCCGGGCACCGGGGCCAGGGCGTTCAGCTCGAGCACCCCGGCCACGTCCCCCAGGCTGTCGAACACGGGCGCCAGCACGGTCACCGTGTGTTTCTCTTCATCCGGGCCGGGGACGGTGACCTCGCCGCTCTCCAGGCACGCCGCGAGGGCGTCGTCGATCTCGATCCGCGACGTGCCGAATGCCGAGTACCGGTGCACGGTCCCGTTCCGGACGGTCAGCGTGAGGCTGTTCTCGGCCCCGGCCGTCCGGATCCACAGCGCCGTGCTGCAGTCGAAGTCGACGAGCCGCTGCAGCCGCAGCATCGTCTTCTTCGTCCGCAGGAACACGTCGTGATCCACGTCCCAGTAGTCACCGGAGAGGTGGCGGAACCGGGGGGCGCGATTGGTCACGTATTCCCGCGCCCGCGCGGAGGGGATCTGCGTGGCCTCCTCGCCGTCGAGCATGACGCTGGCGACCCGGGCCACCTCCTTCATCACATCGATCATCTGTCGAACTCGCTCTTCGCTCATGCATCCCTCCTGCTCAGTAGCGCCCTGTTTCCAGGGCCGTCTCAATGAAACGAATATAGTTCGTCTCCGTCCTCCGCGCCAGGGGAACGTTGATCGGGGCGGCGGTGGGCATGAGGATGAACCGCCCGTGCGGCTTGCCGGCGGCCATCGTGTCCCGGACGAGCTCCTCGACGAACTCGGGCTCGTCGGCCTCGAGATGTTTCAGCTCGATGCCGCCGGTCAGACAGAGCCGGTCGCCGACCGTCGCTTTCAGGCCGGCGATGTCGATGTCGCCGTCGGGCGGCGGCTCCAGGGGGTCGAGTGCGTCGGGCCCCATCTCGTCGATCTGGTCGAGCACCCGGGCGATCCTGCCGTGCGAGTGGACCCGTGCGAACGCCCCGGACGTCTGGATCATTCGGACGTACTCGGCGTCGTACCGGGTGACGAACCGGCGGAACAGCTCCGGCGGCAGGTAGGGCGGGGTGGCGTATTCCGGGCCGCAGATGCGGAAGATGGCGTTCTGCACCGGCCCGGTGAGGATCCGCCGCAGCTTCTCCCGGTAGCGCTCGTGCAGCCGGTCGAGCGCGCCGCCGATCGCCTCGGTATGGGTGATGGCCTGGACCGTGAACTCGCCGAACTCGAACGCCTCGGCCAGCTCGCAGACGGGGTCGCCGATACTGACCAGCGGCAGCCCGCGGCGGCCGTCGAGCCGCTCCCAGGCCCGTTCGAGCCGACTGAAGTCCGGCTCGCCGAGCTCGAACGGAAGGTCGAGATACGCCCGCATGTCGACCAGCGACTTCACCGGGTGCTCGCGCGTCCAGGTGGTGTGAACCGAGTCGCTCCGGCTGGTGACCCGGGTCAGGTCGCCGCGCGGGGTGTGGGTCACCTCGCGGCGGAAGTGCTGGTCGCCGTCGCTCCATTCGTCGACGGTCACACCCCGCTCGTCGGCCCGGACGTTCGGGACCGGGACACCGGTCATGTACATGCAATCGGTGCGGTCGCGGACGAAGTCCATCAGCCGCCGATAGCTGCGGTGGCGGTTCTCGAACGACTCGGGGTTCCAGCCGACGAGCTCGTAGGTGCTGACCGGCACCCGGTCGGGCAGCTCACCCCGGTGAACCGCGAGCAGTCGTTCCGTACTGTTCATAGGTGACGCCGGCCCGGAGCAGGTGCTGACCGGGGCCATTATGCCGAGACTCCCCGGCGTGTCAATGACGGCCGCCCGCGCGGTCGCCACGATTCGCGGGCGGGGGAATGGGCGGAGGGATGGCGACGGACTTCGGGAGCAGGAAGTCGCGGAGGAGTGGGTTCCGCCCTAGGCGGCGCCGAGCGCCTCCATCTTCCGCCGGAGGTTCGCCAGGGCGCTCTTGTGGATCTGGGAGATGCGCGAGCGGGACAGCCGCAGGTCCGTCGCGATGTCTTTCTGCTCGCGCTGCTCGAAGTAGTACTCGCGGATCACGCTCTGCTGCGGCTCGGGCAGGGCGGCGAGCAGGCGGAGCACCGTGCGGCATTGCTCGAGCAGCTCGGCCCGGCTGTCCGGTTCCACGGCGGCGGCGTCGGGGACGGCCTGTGCGATGGCGGGGCTCTCGGAGTTCTCGGCGCGGTCGAGCGGCACGAAGGACGCCGGCTGCAGGAACGCCAGCAGCCGGGCCACCTGGTGGGGGGCCAGGTCGATCTGGTCGGCCACCTGGCACATGTCGGCACGTCCGCTCTCGTCACGGCAGACCTCGACCGCGGCGCGAACGTCGGCCTGTCGACGCCGAACCGTACGGGGCACCCAGTCGTGCTTGCGGAGCTCGTCGAGGATGGCGCCGCGGATCCGTGGAACGGCGAACGTCGTGAACTCGAGCCCGCGCTCGTGGTCGAACGACTGGACGGCGGAGATCATCCCCAGGGTGCCGACCGCGACCAGGTCGTCCCGCTCGAGGGTGATCGGCGGATCGACGCAGGTCCGCTTCAGCACGTAATGAACCAGCGGAACATATTGCCGGATCAGGTCCGCCCGGGCGTCCGGGTCTCCATCCACCTTGTACCGCCGCCACTGGTCATAGTGTCGGATGGCCATGCCGTCCCTCCATCTGCTCGAATGTCGCGACAGTGGGTCGACTTGAACGTCGGAGCTGCTTCACCCGCATCCCACGGTTTCCCTCGGTCGTTGTTCGCGCCTGCGCGTCGTCCCCTTACCGGAGCAAGTGGCGTGCCAAACATCGGACCCAGTCGCGGGGCCGGAGCGCCGGCAGGCGACGGGGCGTACAGAGAGAGATCCGGGAGCCGTCCGGAACTCACGGCCATGCCGAGGGTTAGACGTTCCCATCGGCCCTCGCCGTATGGCGTCCGGCGCGCCGATCGCAGGGCAGAAACGCTGCGAGAACGCGCGGGTGGGCGCCGAGCAGCCCTGGGCGCGCGCTTCAAGCGACGTAGGGAGCGCCGACCGGCGTCCTCCGAGGACAGGGCGACGTTTCTCTAATCACTGCCGGAATAGATAGTTAGAGCGCCGACCCCTGGATCCGCCGGTTCCTACAGGATTTGTAGGCGCCCCTCCGGGCGATGTGGCACTCCGCCACACTCTCTGACTCACCCCCAGTTTGGTTTGCGGGCTGGAGCCGTTGAGGCCTGTTCCCCGGCCCTCGCGAGCGCCGACAGGCCCGGGCCGACGCCCCGCCTCCGCCCCTCCTTAC
>JAWODX010000213.1:0-6872 GCA_046483085.1 Planctomycetota bacterium | reverse complement strand
AGCCGGGCGGCCACGGCCCTCGACAACCCGGTGAACGAGGCACGGGCGGCGGACAAGCCCGCCCTCGTCGCTTTCAGCAGCGCCGGATGCTGCGGCCCGGACGAGGTGGCCCCGCTTCTGAACGCGGTCCGGGGCAAGTGGGACGAGGCCCTGTCCATCGTCTACATCGACGCCGCCAGCGACCCGGTCCTCGCCGCCCGCTACAACGTCCGGACAGTCCCCACCCTGATCGTCTATGACAAACAGGGCGAAGAAACTGCACGGTGGAACCGGGTCGTCGGGCTCGATGTCCTGGCGGAGGAATTCAAGGAGGCCGGAATCGAGTCAGGCGGAACGCATTAAGATCGAGCGACATCCATCCGGCAGGTCGCCCTGCTCCCGTTTGCCCCGGCAGCATCGGCGACGCCCGGGCCAAGGAGGTAACGACCCGCCGGATGCAGGCGGGACAGCAGCCGAACGAACCCCCGGCCAATAGCAGCGAGAGAGGCGAGTGTTCGCCTTCGCAAGAACCAGCGGCCGTCCGAGTGACGGCCAGACACCGAAACAAGGAGTGCTTTATGTGCCCTGAAAAGCGTAGATCCACCTGGCGAACTCACATCAGGCGTCGGACCGCGGTGACAATTACGGTTGTGTTCCTCGCCTCGGCCATTCCCGGCTGCTCGAAGGCCGGGGGCGAGAAGCAGACCGATTCCGACAACGGGGCTCAATCGGAGCGTCGGGACAAAAGCGCGGCGGAGGCTGCAACCTCGGCGGGAGCGCAGGCAGACGACACTTCGGGCACCGCAACGGCCGGCAAGGCCCCTGCATCTCTGCCGGTTCCGGAAGTGGACCCGGACGCTCCGACGGTGGACGAGAAACACCCCGGCCTGGCATCGGCGGCCCTGGTACATGCCAGACTCGCCGAACTTCCCGACGGCGTGCTGCTCCGCGCCGCCGACGTGGCCATCAGGCAGAAGGACATCGAGGCCGAGGTTGCCCAGGCGCCTGCCGAACTCCGCGAGCAGCTCCGCAAGAACGCCTTCTTCCTCCTCGAGCAGATGGCGACTCAAAAGCTTCTCGCGCAACTGGCTCCACAGGACGGGGCCAGTCCGGCGGGCGGTGAGCAAGCGATGCTTCAGGGCTATTTTCAGACGCTGGTCAAAGACGCGCAGGTCAGCGACCGTGAGATCGCGGAGTTCTACGAGCAAAACAAGGGAACGATCGGCGGAGCGAAACTCGAACAGGTCAAGGAGCAGATCAAGCAGTACCTGCTCCAGCAGAAGCAGCACCAGATCGTCGATCAGCACATTCAAACCCTCGCCCGGCGAACGCCGGTCGCCGTGTCGGCCGAGTGGGTCAAGACGCAGGCCAAGCTGGCCAGGGACAATCCCGTGGACAAGGCCCGCGCCAGCGGCATCCCGACCTTCGCCAACTTCGGGGCGGAGGGCTGCGCCCCGTGCGACATGATGGCTCCCATGCGCGAAGCGATCCGCAAAGAATACGAGGCGAACCTCAACGTCGTCTTCGTGCACGTCCGCGAGCAGCGGATTCTTGCCTCCCGTTACGGCGTGCGGGGCATCCCCCTGCTGATCTTCTTCGATGCCGACGGCAAAGAGGTCGCCCGCCACACGGGTTACATGGAACGGCAGAAGGTCGAGGAAAAACTGGCTGAGCTGGGGGTGAACTAAGATGACGGCAAACTTCAAGGCATGGACGAGTCGGATTCTGCTGGCGTTTGTGTTCGTCACCATCGGCTTCGCGCTCGGGCGCGAGACCGCACCGGTGCCGTCGGCCTCCACCGGTGAAGAACAGGCGCAAGTTCAGGCGCAGCCGGCCGCGGACGATGACAAGGTGGTCGTCTACTCCGCCCATATGACGTTCCGCTGCTGGGAATGCAACCAGATCGAGCATCTGACCAAGGAACTCCTGGAGAAGGAGTTCGCCCGGGAGCAGGCGGCGGGCCTGATCGAGTACCGGTCCGTGGACTACATGAAAGACTCGGACTTCGCCAAGCGTTACAACATCGCCTCCAGCACCGTGGTCCTCGTCCGCATCGAAGACGGACATGAGGCGGACTTCGTGCGCCTCGACGAGGTCTGGACCAAGGCTCGCAAGCGGGAGGAGTTTCTCTCCTACGTCGGCGGCGCGATCCGGTCTCAACTGGACCAGCTCGACAAGGAGGAGGCGTGATGTCCTGGATCGCCGTCGGCACCGCCCTCTGGCTGGGCATCCTCACCTCCATCAGCCCCTGCCCGCTGGCCAGCAACATCGCGGCCATCTCGTTCATCACCCGCCGCATCGGCAAGACGCGCGAGGTCCTGCTGTCGGGCCTGCTCTATACCGTCGGCCGCACGCTGACGTACGTCGTCCTCGCCGGAATCATCGTGGCCGGCCTGCTGGCGACCGGCGACGTCGCCCGGTTCCTCCAGCGCTATCTCAACCAGATCCTCGGGCCGGTGCTCATCCTCGTGGGGATGGTCCTGCTCGGGATGATCGGCTCGGGCCTGTCGTTCAACCTCGCCGGACAGGGCGTTCAGGAGAGGGCGGCCCGCGGCGGCTGGTGGTGGTCGGGATTGCTCGGTATCCTGTTCGCCCTCTCGTTCTGCCCGGTGTCCGCCGGGCTGTTCTTCGGCGGACTGGTCGCACTCGCCACACAGCAGAGTTCGCCCGTGTTCCTGCCGGCGCTCTTCGGGGCAGGGACTGCCTTGCCGGTCGTCGGTTTCGCGTTCCTCATCGCGTTCGGAAGCCGGTACGTCGGCAAGGCCTTCAACAAGCTGACCCAGGTCGAGCGCTGGGTCCGCACCATTACCGGCCTCGTGGTCATCCTCGCCGGCATCTACTACTCCCTGACGTACATCTACGGCGTCTCGCTGCTCGGGTGACCCCGCTACCGCAGATGACATTGTCATTCTGGATTGACATGCACCTGGTTCCCCTGTATACTTCGATAGATGGCGAAGTAACTCGTTGGGGGCGGGACCGTGAAAAGCTGCCGTGGAATGATGTTTCCTGACCTGGACCGGCTGCAGCTCAACAAGCCGCTCGCGGGCCACGCGTTCGAGGTGCTGGTCGAGAGCCGAGGGATCGGCGCCTCATCGCGCCAGGTGAAGACGAAGCCGGACGGCTGGGACGAATGCACCGCGTGTGAGAGCTATCGCGAGTGTCATGACCTGAGCATGGCCAGGCCAGCGCTCGGGGCGGCTCTTGCGGCCCGCACGTAAGGAGCGGACAATGAGAGAATTCCTTTCGGTCACAAAGGCCCTGTCCGACGAAAGCCGCGTCCGCGCCCTGATGGCGCTGTCCGGCGGCGAGCTGTGCGTCTGCCAGATCATCGAACTGCTCGAGCTCGCCCCGTCGACGGTGTCCAAGCACATGGGGATTCTGTTCCAGGCCCGACTGGTCGAACGCCGCAAGGACGGGCGATGGATTTACTACCGGATGGCGAACGAGCCGGAGTCTCCCAGCGCGCGAACCGGACTGAACATGGCGCGGGAATGCCTGGCGGAGGACCGCCGCATTCGAGAAGACGCCGAACGCACGAAGCGTATCCGAAAGATGAGCCGGGACGACTTCTGCGCCCACTACCACACATGACGAGGCGAGTATGAACCGCAGATGCAAGGTCCTGTTCCTCTGCACCGGGAACTCGTGCCGCAGCCAGATGGCCGAGGGCTGGGCGCGGCATCTCAAGGGCGACGTCATCGAGCCGTACTCGGCCGGGGTCGAGACGCACGGCCTGAATCCGCTGGCCGTGAACGTCATGGCCGAGGCCGGCGTAGACATCTCCGGCCACCGGTCGAAGAACGTGTCTGACGTAATGCACGTGCCGTTCGATTACGTCGTCACCGTCTGCGACCACGCGCACGAAAGCTGTCCGCTCTTCCCCGGCAAGGCGAAGGTCGTCCACGTCGGATTCGACGATCCGCCCCGGCTTGCGGCAGGTGCAAAGACGAAGGAAGAGGCGCTCGCCCACTACCGGCGCGTGCGAGACGAAATACGGGCCTTTGTGGAAACACTGTCTGACGCGCTAGCCCGGCGCCAGGAATCGTGAGGGCACGAACATGGATTGCGGGTGTGGAAAAAGCAGAAGTGGCAACCCACGCAGTACCGTCCGCGGGGAATACGGAAAGATAGCGCGGCAGGGCGGCTCCTGCTGCGGGCCGGCCTCCTGCTGCGGAGGGCCATCCGCCGAAGCGGTCGCCGCGGCAGTCGGCTACGGCGACGACGAACTTGCCGAACTTCCCGACGGGGCGAACATGGGGCTGTCCTGCGGCAACCCGACCGCCATCGCCTCGCTCCTGCCCGGGGAGGTCGTGCTCGACCTCGGCTCCGGCGGCGGCTTTGATGTCTTTATTGCCGCGCGGAAGGTCGGCCCCTCGGGACGAGCCATCGGCGTCGACATGACGCCCGACATGGTGGACAAGGCACGGCGCAACGCGGACTCCTTCAGGAGATCGGCCGGCCTGGATAACGTGGAGTTCCGCCTCGGCGAGATCGAACATCTGCCGGTGGCGGATGCCGTCGTCGACGTGGTCATCTCCAACTGTGTCATCAACCTCTCGCCGGACAAGCCGCAGGTGTGGCGGGAGGTCGCCCGCGTGCTCAAGCCCGGCGGCCGGGTCGCCGTCTCCGACCTCGCTCTTCTGCGCCCGCTGCCCGAGACCGTCCGCAAGTCTGTGGCGGCCCTGGTCGGCTGCGTTGCGGGGGCTGTGCTCGTTGACGAGACGAAGGAAATGGTCCGGGCAGCCGGGCTGGTCCATGCCGCTTTCGAGGCGAAGTCGGACTACATCGACCGGATGGCCGACTGGTCCGATCCCCTGTACCGCGAGATTGCCGGACAACTGCCGGCGGAGACGAAGCCGAGCGATTTCGTCACCAGCCTGAGCATTACGGCGCGAAAGCCGCCCGACCAGAAGGAGGCGTGACTGTGACGACAGACAATGCCGCCTCCAGGAAGGCCAAAGGCCTGAGCGTCTTCGAGAAATACCTCACCGTCTGGGTGGCGCTCTGCATCATCGGCGGCATCATGCTCGGCAAGCTGGCGCCCGGCGTCGCCACGTTCCTGGACGGCCTCGCGATCCACGTGAACGAAGCCCCGGTCGTCTCCATCCCCATCGCCGTCTGCCTCTTCTTCATGATGTATCCCATCATGGTCAAGATCGACTTCGCCGAAGTCCTCAAGGCGGGCAAGAGCATCCGGCCCGTCGGGCTCACGCTCTTCGTCAACTGGGCGGTCAAGCCGTTCACGATGTACGCGATCTCAGCCCTGTTCCTCGGCACGCTGTTCCTCGGATTCATCGGGCCCGACCGGACCGATCTGGTCAAGATGCCCCTCGGCGCCGAACTGCAGGTCGGCGACACGCACGGCGAGGGGACCGTTGTCCTGGTGGACCCGGCCACTCGAGAGGAACCGCCGCCCGGAGAATCCGCGCCGGGCGCGATCAAGATGCTCAAGGTTCCGCTGTGGCGGAGCTACCTGGCCGGGTGCATCCTTCTGGGCATCGCGCCCTGCACGGCGATGGTGCTCGTGTGGGGCTTTCTCGCCCGCGGCAACGACGGCCACACGCTGGTGATGGTGGCCATCAACTCGCTGACGATGCTCTTCCTGTATGGGCCGCTGGGCGGGTTCCTGCTCGGCGTCGGCCGGCTGCCCGTGCCCTGGCAGGCGCTGCTTCTCTCCATCGGTATCTACGTCGCGCTCCCGCTGGTGGCGGGATACTTCTCGCGCCGGTGGATCATCCGGGCGAAAGGCGAACAGTGGTTCAGGGAGAAGTTCCTGCACGTGCTCACGCCGATCACCATCATCGCCCTGCTTGTCACGCTGGTGCTTCTGTTCAGCTTCAAGGGCGAGGTCATCCTGTCGAGCCCGTTCACGATCCTCTGGATCGCCATCCCGTTGTTCATCCAGACGAACCTGATCTTCTGGCTCGGCTACGGGCTGGCCAGGCTGCTCAAGCTCTCCTACCCCGACGCCGCACCGACCGCGATGATCGGCGCATCGAACCACTTCGAGGTCGCCATCGCCACGGCCGTGATGCTCTTCGGGCTGTCATCCGGCGCCGCACTCGCCACGGTCGTCGGCGTGCTGATCGAAGTCCCCGTGATGCTGATGCTGGTCAAAATCTGCCTGAAAACGCAACGCTGGTTCCCCCGCGACACGCCGTGACTCCTGTGGCAGGAAACGACTTGACGCAGAGGAGACGGCGCGTTAGTGTATTAGTGGATACTGAAATGGATGACTGCAAGAAACTCGCCCGACTGTTGAAGGTGCTGTCGGTCGAGACACGCGTCCGGATCGTCCGGCTTCTGAAGGGCCGGCGCTGTGCGTGAACGCCCTCGCGTCGCGGCTGGACGTGACGCAGAGCGCGGTGTCTCAGCATCTTCGGATCATGCGGGATGCGGGGCTCGTCATCGGCGAGAAACGCGGCTACTTCGTCCATCACCGCCTGAACGAGGACACCCTCGCCGCGTGGCGGGGGCAGATTGAGGAGTTGCTGGACCCCGATCAGGGGCGCAGCCCAGAGCAGAAAGGAGCGTCAACATGTGCGGCGGCAATGACAAGAAGCAAGAGTGCCAGAAGCCGGAAAACCTGAAGGGCAGACCTGAGGACTGCACGCCGGAGCAGATCCGCAAATGTCACGGCGACGTGAAGGCCCATCCCTGCGCGGATACCGCGGGCTGCGAGCACCCGGAGAAACTCACGGGGAAGCCGGGCGAGTGTTCGCCGGAGCAGATTCGCGAGTGCCACGGCGATGTTGAGGGGCATCCGTGCGAAGAGAAGTAGAACGCACGGATGAGCTGCCCGACCACTACGGGACGGTTGCCGAGGATCTGGTCGCCTTCTGCGGTTCAGGCGGCGGCCGTGTGTGGGTGGACCTGGGCAGCGGCGGGGG
>JAWODX010000150.1:0-6315 GCA_046483085.1 Planctomycetota bacterium | reverse complement strand
AGCCGATCGTCGTGCCCGGCAGCGTGTGGGCCTGCCGGGCGGTCCGTCGCCGGTACGCCGGCGGTGATCGCGAGACGACAGCCTGGACGCGCCTGCTCGACGCCCGGACCGGCGCGTGCAACTGGGGCCACGTGCGGTTCGAGGGCGGCGAGGAGACGGAGCCCGAGCCGGAGCCGAAGGAGTCCGAAACGGACACGGGCCCCGACGAGGAGAAGGCGGGAGAGGACAAGAAAGACGAAGTGCCCGAGAAGGCGGGCACGGAAGGCGCGCCGGCTCCGCCGGCGCCTTGACCGGCGCCGGGCCGGGGCGGCCGGCGGCCGACGCCCCCGCGAGGTCCGGCCGGGGCTCCTGGCTCGCACGTCTGCAGCACCGAAGGAACCGAGGCCATGACGGCGAAGCAGGACCGGGTGTTGATCTTCGACACCACGCTCCGTGACGGCGAGCAGTCGCCCGGCGCGAGTCTGAACACGGCGGAGAAGATCGAGATCGCGCGCGCCCTCGAACGGCTGAAGGTGGACGTGATCGAGGCGGGGTTTCCGATCACGTCTCCGGACGACTTCGAGGCGGTGACGCGGATCTCGAACGAGATCGAGCAGGCGACGGTGTGCGGGCTGGCCCGGGCGGTGGAGAAGGACATCGTGCGCGCCGCCGAGGCCCTCGAGTCGGCGAAGAAGCCGCGGATCCACACGTTCATCGGCACCAGCCCCGTCCACCGCGAGCACCAGCTCCGCAAGTCGAAGGGCCAGGTGCTCGAGCTCGCCGTCGAGGCGGTCAAGCTGGCGAAGACGTTCACCCACGACGTCGAGTTCTCGCCGATGGACGCCTCGCGGACCGAGTTCGACTATCTCGCCGAGGTCCTGGAGGCGGCGATCGACGCCGGCGCGGTGACCGTAAACATCCCGGACACCGTCGGGTACGCCACGCCCGAGGGGTTCGGCGGCCTGATCGCCGAGCTGCTCGACAAGGTGGGCAACATCGAGAAGGCGGTGATCAGCGTGCACTGCCACAACGATCTCGGCCTCGGCGTCGCCAATTCGCTGGCCGCGGTGAGGGCGGGGGCGCGGCAGGTGGAGTGCTCGATCAACGGGCTGGGCGAGCGGGCGGGGAACGCGGCGCTGGAGGAGGTCGCGATGGCGCTGAAGACCCGGGCCGACTACTTCGGCGTGGGGATCGGCCTCGACACGACCCGGCTGGTCCCGACCAGCAAGCTCGTCTCGACGCTGACCGGCATCACGGTGCAGCGGAACAAGGCCATCGTGGGCCGCAACGCGTTCGCCCACGAGTCGGGCATCCACCAGGACGGGATCCTGAAGGAGAAGACGACGTTCGAGATCATGAACCCGGAGGACGTGGGGGCCCGGGCGAGCGAGCTGGTGCTGGGCAAGCACTCGGGCCGCCACGCCCTGCGGAGCCGGGTCGAGGAGATGGGCTTCTCGCTGAACCAGCAGCAGCTCGACGAGCTGTTCGAGCGGTTCAAGGTCCTCGCCGACAAGAAGAAGGAGGTGTACGACGAGGACCTGACGGCGATGATCGAGGAGGAGCTCGTGCAGGCGCCCGAGCTCTTCCAGCTCGTCTCGTTCCAGATCAGCAGCGGCGGCGCCATGGTCCCCACGGCGACCGTCCGCATCCGCGACACCGCCCGGGAGGAGGTTCACACCGACGCGGCGACCGGGGACGGCCCCGTGGACGCGATCTACAACTGCATCAGCCGGATCACGGGGATCGAGTGCCGCCTGCTGGACTACGGCATCCGGGCGGTGACGGTCGGGCGGGACGCCCAGGGCGAAGTGACGATCCAGGTGGCCGCCGGTGACCTGACGGCGAACGGGCGCGCCATCAGCACCGACATCCTGGAGGCGAGCGCCCTGGCATACGTGCGGGCGCTGAACCGGATCGCCGGGCAACGAGGGGCCGGGGGGAGCCCGGGCCGATGATCTGTGTCCCGCTGGCGGAACCGACGCTCGCGGCGGCGCGTCGGGCCATGCTCGAGGCCGCCCAGCGCGCCGACCTGGTCGAGCTGCGGCTCGACCAGCTCGACGATCTCCCCGACGCCGAGGGCCTGGCGGACCTGCTGAAAGACCGCCCCTGCCCGGTCATCGTGACCAATCGCCCGGAGGCCGAGGGCGGCGGGAACGACTGGCCGGACGAGGTGCGGATCAAGACCCTGCAGGCGGCCATCGAGCTGGGCGCGGACTACGTCGACGTCGAGCTCGACCTCGCCGACCGGATCGAGGAGCGCCACCGGACCAAGCTGATCGTCTCGTACCACAATTTCACGAGCACGCCGCTCGACCTGCCGAACATCTACTCGCGGATCGTCCGGCTCGGCGCCGACGTGGTGAAGATCGCGACGACGGCGAACTCGATCATCGACAACCTGCGCCTGTTCGACGTGCTCCGCCACGCCGACGTCCCCTGCATCGGGCTGTGCATGGGCGAGGCGGGCCTGATCAGCCGGGTCCTCTGCCGGAAGTTCGGCGGCATGCTCACCTTCGCGCCGATGGACCGGGCGAAGGCCACGGCGCCCGGACAGGTCAGCCTGGACGAGCTCGTCGGCCTTTACCACTACCGGTCCATCAACAGCGAGACCCAGGTCTACGGGGTGATCGGCCACCCGATCGGCCACAGCATCAGCCCGCACATCCACAACGCGGCGTTCCGGTCGCTGGGGATCAACGCCGTGTACCTGCCGCTGCTCGTCCAGGGCGACGTGTGCAATTTCATCGAGGCGTTCCGGGGCATCCCGGTGAACGGCTACAGCATCACCATCCCGCACAAGCAGGCGGCGATGCGGGCGCTCGACGAGGTGGACCCCGTCTGCCGGCAGATCGGCGCGGTCAACACGGTGGTGAACCGCAAGGGGCGGCTGCACGGGTCGAACACCGACTGGAGCGCGGCGGTCGAGGCGATCGAGGTGGGCCTGGGCGGCCGGCCGCTGGCGGGGAAGCGGGTGGCGCTGGTGGGCGCGGGCGGCACGGCGCGCGCCCTGGCGTTCGGCCTGAAGGCGAAGGAGGCGCAGACCTGCATCTACAACCGGACCGAGGAGAAGGCGCGGGCGCTGGCCGACGAGGTCGGCTGCGACTGGGCGGGGCTCGAGGCGCTGGCCGGCCTGGACGCCGACGTCCTGGCCCACACCACGTCGGTCGGCATGTATCCGAACGTGGGCGAGTCTGTGGTGCCGGACTCGGCTCTGAAGCCGGGGATGGTCGTCTTCGACGCCGTGTACAACCCGACGTACACCCGGCTCTTGTGCCAGGCGGAGGAGGCCGGCTGCGTGACCGTGACCGGGCTCGACATGTTCGTGAACCAGGCGGTGCAGCAGTTCAAGGCGTGGACGGGGCTCGATGCCCCGCGCGAGCTCATGGAGGCGGTCGCCCGCGAGAACCTGGCGGTCATCGACTGAGGCGGCGGGGCGCAGGAGGGAACCGATGCCGGCAGTCGCGTACGTGTTCGCATTCCTGCTCGGGCTGTGCGTGGGGAGTTTTCTGAACGTCTGCATCTATCGTCTGCCGCGCGAGATGTCGCTGATGAGGCCCGGGTCGCACTGTCCGACGTGCAACGAGCCGATCGCGTGGTACGACAACATCCCGGTGTGGAGCTGGATCCGTCTGGGCGGGGTGTGTCGGCGCTGTGGGGTGCGGATCTCGCCGCGCTATGCGCTGGTCGAGCTGTTCGGCGGGTTCCTGTTCCTGTGGGTGTTCGCGGCGCACGCGTCGGCGCCGGCGGGCGCCGAGCTGGCCCGGCTGCCGACGCTGGGGGCGTACGTGGTGCTGGCGGCGGCGCTGGTCGTGGCGTCGTTCGTCGACGTCGAGCGGATGGTCATTCCGGACGAGGTGTCGGTCTCGGGGATGTACGTCGGGCCGGTGCTGTGTGCGATCTGGCCGGGGATCATCGAGCAGGACGTGCTGTTCACGGGGTGGCTGCTGCGGCGGACGGGGACGGCGGGCTCGGAGCACCTGGGCGGGTTCGTCGCGTCGGTCGTCGGGATGGTGGTCGGTGCGGGGGTCGTCTACGCGGCCGGCCGGTTCGGCAAGGCGCTGTTCCGGAAGGAGGCGATGGGCCTGGGCGACGTGAAGCTGATGGGGATGGTGGGGGCGTTCATCGGCTGGCAGGGCGCCCTGCTGGGGTTCTTCGTCGCCTGTGTGGTCGGAGCGGTGGTGGGGATCGTTCTCCTGGTTCGGCGGCGGGACACGCACATCCCGTTCGGCCCGTACCTCGCGGCCGGCTCGCTGGTGGTGATGCTGCACCGGGGCCTCGTCGTGCGGGCGTTCTGGGACTTCCCCGAGATCATTCGTTCGTGGCTCACGTGACGGATGCACGTCGCGGGCGCCGGCCGGATCCCGCCGCCGGGCCGCCTCTTCGTTGCCCCGGCCGGCTTGTCGAGCGAGGGGTTCGACGCTATAATCATCGCGCTGTCGGCAGGGACCGGCGGCCGAACGGACGAGTTCCCAGGCCCATGTGACCGGCGAAAGGACGTCACCTATGTTCCGTGATCTGAGCTGTCTGCTGCCCCTGCTGGGGTGCCTGGCTCTTTCCTGTGGACAGGAGCCCGCCGAGGCGGAGTTCTCGCCGAAGAAATGGATCGAGGAGCAGAAGAAGGCGGAGCCGACGTATGCGGGCCCCAAGGTCCGGCTCGCGCCCGCGTTCCCGCCCGGCTCCTACACGCTCACCGAGTCCGTCACCACCAAGAACCGGATGAAGAGCACGGAGACGGGCGAGACCCACAGCACCCAGACCAAGCGGACGATCACCGGCGACGTCTTGATCAGCCCGCCGGGCGACGACGGCGTCCAGACGGTCCGCTATACCTGTCGCCGCATCCAGGAGACGAACAGCACGGCGCGGGGGACGGTGTCGTACGACAGCGCCAACCCGGTCGTGGACGAGGAGAACGCGAAGCTGTCGGAGGAGCTGGCGGCCCGGTGCGAGCCGTTCGTGGGCTGGGCCGCGACGCTCCGGGTCCAGGACGGCCGGGTGATCGGGACCGAGGGGCTGGAGGACCTGATGGCGGCGGTGGCCGAATCGAGCGAGGGCGAAGAACCCGACGAGACGCTGCTCACCGTCCGCCGCCGCATGCAGCGCTTCCTGAAGCAGTTGTTGACCCAGCGCTGGGGCCGGCTCCTGCCCGACGAGCCGGTCGGCCCCGGCGACACGTGGGAGAGAACGGTCGCCGTCAAGGAGATCCCGTTCCTCGGGCCCGGCTCGTTCCAGGCCGCCTGCCTGCTCGAGGACATCGAGCAGCGGGAAGCGGGCAAGATCGCCGTGCTGCGTTTTGCCATCGGGACGGTGGTCCGCGACCAGCCGGTCGACCTGAGCGAACTCGGCTCGCAGCCGGTGAAGGGGACCGCAGGCGACATCCAGTTCCAGAGCAAGGGGACGGCCCGGTTCGACCTCGACCTCGGCCTCTCCCGAAACACGAAGCTGGACATGCAGGCAAAGGGCGACCTGTACCTCCGCGGGCCGGAGGCGAACGTCCGCGTCGATTTCGAGGTGGACACCCAGGTCCAGACCACCCTGGAACCGCGCGCCGCCGCCGAGCCGCCCGGCCCGGCGGAATAGGGAACTTTATTGAGCTCCATGATAAGAACACAAGCGTTCGGTGTTGCGGCGAGATTCTTCGCTGACGCTCAGAATATGGCCGGTGTATCTCAGGTTATATGGATTGGTAGTGTCAAGGTTTGCCGATGCTGGTTGTTTATCTTTCTCTGACGATACTTTTTGCTCCTGGTCCTTTTTTATTTCAGTTGAACCTGCCTTTGCTTTTGCTCCGGCAGGCAGGGTGTCTTCAATTGAAGAAAATAGTGTCTGCCGGGTTTCCAGCAGGTGGGTAAAGATATCCCTGTCATGGGCAAGGTAAAGGCTATTGATATCATGGCCACGGGGAGTGTTTATCCTGGTGATCTTTACTTTTGGTCTCAGCTCGTGTAAGGATCCAGAGTGTTTTATTATGGCCTTTTCCCCGGCATCGTCCCCGTCAAAAAACAATATGATCTCCTGCAGCTCTTTCAGATCCTCTATTGCTGCTTTGTGTTCTTCTGTAAATCCGTTGGTTCCATAGAGGCTAAGGATATTGTAGTCTCTTGTCAGCTCTTCCAGCCTTTCAAGCGTAGCGGCATCTATTATTGCTTCGGTAAGGATTAGTTTTCTTGTTCCCGGTTTCGGATAACCGGGATATAGTCCCTGGCGGTCTTTAAGATAATAGTGTCGTCCGATCGTGTCATTGTCTCCATTACTCTCTAAGATGCTCCTGAAGTAAAGCCCTGTTACATGGCTCTGCTTATCTCTTAATGCAAAGCAGATGCAGTTCTTGCCAAA
>JAWODX010000447.1:0-3317 GCA_046483085.1 Planctomycetota bacterium | reverse complement strand
ATGAGATGCTGCGGATCGGGACGTACGGAAACGTCGACGACGGGATGCCGCTCATCAAAGAGGGCGGCCCCCCGGCGCCGCGGAGCATCGGCGGCGACGAGGTCGCCATCATGCACGGCCAGATGCTCAACGGCCAGAGCGACCGGCGGCTGTTCATCGGCGATCTCGGCAACGCCTGCGTCCACAGCGTCAAGCTCGGCTATCACACGACCGAGACCGTCCCGCTCCGGCCGGAAGACGCGCCGTAACCCCGGGCGCGTCGGCCCCGGACCATCCCGGCTGCGCCCCCCGGTCTGCGTTCGCGCACCTGTGGCGCTCGATCCGGCCAGCTACTTCTGTGCTTCCTTCCTTTCAACCACCGCCTGGACCCGCGCGGCCATTTTCAGCAGGGCCTCGTCGCGCTCGGCGCTGCCCTCCGACAACGGCTTGATGTAACCGATCTTCTTCGGGTGGTCCCGCATCCCCAGGCATTTCATGAAGTGGTCGCCGCGCTCCTGCAACAGCTTGTCAGCGGCCATGGCGAGTTCCCCGTCGATCTTCTTCGCGTCGAGGGCGTGCTGGATGAACAAGATCGCTTCGGTCAACTGGATGCCCTCGCGCATCGCCTCGAACCATTCGGTCGCGACCGGCCCGTCGGGCCCGGCGGCCAGCACCGCCTTTGTGCTCGCCCCGGCGCCCAGGGCTCCGCCGCCGGCTCGATAGAGGCGGCCCTTCTCGTTGCGCAACGGCCAGCAGTCCATGCCGAGCGGGCCGACACCCTGCCGTCCGCGCATCGTCATCTCCTCGGGCAGCGCCCGATACACGAAAAGCGGGAACTTCTCGTAGTGCCGGTTGCGGGCGTAGCTGGTGTAGATCGACCGGGGAGGCCGCTTGAGCGCCTTGTAGCCGCGCGCGCTCGCCTTGCCTTCCCGCCAGACGGTCTCGCCGTAGTTGATGGGCATCACCACGCCCTCGGTGCCCTTGCATTTCTTGGACAGGCCGTGCTGGGTCATGTACCACTGCCCGTCCTTGCCCCACAGATCGTGGATCATGTCAACCATCGGTGGTTTGGGCACGCCGGCGTACTGCGTGTCGCCAAAAGCAGTGACCTTCAGCCAGCCGAGCTTCTTCAGCCGCGGGCGGAGCTTGTCGAGCACCGGCTTCCAGAACGCGCGGCTGGCCTCGCTTCCGAACTCCGGTTGGGCGACCTGCTCGCTCTCGCCCGTCTTCGGATCGATCACAGTGACTGGTTGGGGCCCGCGCCCCTTTGCCACGCGGACATCCCAGATATTGATCCGCAGGGGGTTCGGTTCCCCGATCGCCTCCTTGATCGTCGTGAAATACTTGTCGAGGTTCGAGAAGTCGTACCGATAGCCGCCGTCCGGCTGCCTGATGAACGGCACCCACGTCTTCTTCGTCAGGTGCGCGTACGTTCCCGCGACCAGGTTCACCTCGACGCGCCGGCTGTTCAGCTCGGCCATCAACTCGAACTCGCGGCCCAGGTACTCGAGGTGCTTCTCCGACCACATCTCGATGTCGTACATCCGGGCGACCGTCTCGGGCGAGTGGAACCCGAGCTGCGCGGTCACGAAATCGACCGGGTCGGGCAGCGTCAACCCGTACACCGTCAGCCGGATGGGCACCGCGTGATCGTCGATCCCTCGGGCCGACACGGTCAGCGTGCCGGAATAGGTGCCCGGCTCGGCGTCGGCCGGGATGCGGACGGTCACGAAGATCGGCAGGGTCGATACCGCCCCCTCCATCTGCATGCCGGCCTGCTTGTACCTGAACTTGATCAGCTTGACCGGATCGGGCGCCTTCTCGACCAGCGCCGCGAACCGGTTCGACGGCGCCCAGTCGGTCTCGCCGCCTGGGAGCTGGTACCGGACCTCGACCGCCCCGGCGAGGATCTCGGCCCCGCCCTCGGCCTTCAGAGCGCCCGCCCCGGCCGACACCTCGTGCATCGGACCGGTCGCGCAGGTCGCGACGATCCGCCCCGAGAACACCCCGTTCCGGGTACCGACGATCGTGATCGGCTCCAGCTTCTTGAAGTTCGGACCGAAGTACTTGCCCACGTAGACCGTCTCACGGAGGTCGCTGTTCCAGAGCTGCACCGGTGCCGTCGCGCCGCCGGCCGCCTGGGCCGGGCCCGCCAGACAAGTTACCCCAATCAGCAAAGCGCCGGTCAGAGTCAATACGAACCTCACATGAATTCTCATCCTTACATCACTCCTTCTCTGACCGCCGTGGATCGGATTATCGGCCGGGCATCCGTACGGCCGGTGACTGGATTGGAACGCATCAAGTGCTTGCAACAGATTTCATCATATCGCCGTTGAACGACGGCGGCAAGGCCCCCGGCAAACCCGGTATCTGTCTGCAAATCGAAGAGCATGGGCTCCCGGTGAAGAGACCTGTCTGAAGATGGGCTTTGTGCCGTGGCTGCAAGCACCTCGTGTCGAGTTATCTTCGAATGCGGCTTGCTCGCTGATCGGGTAAGCGACCGATGGAGCCGTCCCGTCACAGCAGAATGGTAGCTCGCAGAGAACGGCTGGAAGTGCTGATTGAAGCAGACCTTACGGCTGCGTTCTTGATATCGACCTGCTCCCACCCCAACTCGGCTGGCTGCCCCGACGTCGTCTCTATTGGCCAAGATCGCGCTTCCGCTATTGCTATGAGAGATGTCAAGGTGCCCGTGCAGCGCCAAACTTACCGGAGCAGCGCGTTCTCGGCCGTCATCGCAGCTCCTCGGGGCGGATTCCCACGAAAAACATTCTCCGGGCGACATAACCATCGAACACATCGATAGATGTGCCCGTCGAAACAGATGCTTTTTCCCTTCCCAGCGTCGCGTTTCCGTGGCGTAATGGAGGTGGCATTGGAGATGTAAGCCATTGGCAAGAAGGAGGATAGGGATGGCACAGGCGGACGAAAGAATGATCGGCGGCTGGATCGACGAGGCGGCCTACATCAGGCCGCTGGCCAGAACCCTGCGGCAGGAAGGCGTTACCGCCCGGACCGGCCGGGTCGCCGACCGGGACGTACCGGCGGGCCGGCGGCGCGGGTACCGGACCACCTACCGCGAGCTGCTGGTGGCCGCCGACGACCTCGAGCGGGCGAAGGCCATCCTGCGTGGGATGGGCCTCGGCGAGATCGGCCAGGCGCTGACCGTAACCCAGTAAGGGAAGGAGCACACGATGCAGACGATCGGAATCAAGATCAAGGGACGCGAGGGCACGGCCCGGGCGCCGTCCGGCTCGTGCTGTGGTGTTCGGGAGCGTCGACTCCGTGGATGACGTCGACCCCTCGGGAAACAAACGCGGCAGCATCGAGGAACA
>JAWODX010000619.1:0-2635 GCA_046483085.1 Planctomycetota bacterium | reverse complement strand
GAGGTCGACATCGCCGACATGGCAACCGGGCTCTGGCAGGACGGCTGCCAGGACGAAAAGACCATTGCCAACAAGGTCGAAATGGTGTCCCGGGTGCCTGCTCGACCTGCTGGAATCGCGCGAGGACTACAAGTACTTCCACCTCGACGGGCAGACGATCCCACTGGAGGACTACTGCGAGATCCGGCCGGAGAACAAGGGCCGCATCCGGGCGCTCGTCGAGTCCGGCCGGCTGCTCATCGGGCCGTGGTACACGCTGCCGGAGGAGAACCAGCTCGCCGGCGAGTCGATCGTCCGCAACCTCCTCTTCGGCGAAAAAGTCGGGCGTGAGTTCGGCGGCTGCATGCGGGTCGGCTATTCGCCGTGCTCGTGGGGGCAGGTCTCGCAGATCCCCCAGATCTTCGCCGGGTTCGGGCTCAACTCGGCCATCTTCTATCGCGGCATCTCGGCCGACCAGGTGGCCGGCAATTTCTACGTCTGGGAATCGCCCGACGGGACCGGCGTCTTCGCCGTCCGCCTCGGCGACCTCGCCCGCTCCGCCTTCTTCCACCTCGTCTTCCGGCCCGTCGTCCACAACCGGTTCCGGGGCGACTCGACCCACCAGTGGGAGCGGGGCGGCAAGCCGCTCCGTCTCTGCGGCACCGGAACCATCACCCCGTACTACTTCCAGAAACCGCCCGTCGGCTGGCACCCCGAAAACCTCGAGCAATCGGTCAAGGAGCTCGACGAGGAAGAGATCGGCGACCGCTACGAACTCCCCTTCGCCATGGCCATGGAGTGCAACGACAGCACCGTCCCCTTCCCGGACACCCCGAAGATCGTGGACGCCATCAACAAGGTCGCGGACGGCGAACACGCCGCCACCCACGCCAGCATGGCCGAGTTCATCGATCAGGCCCTGTCGCGGCTCGGGCTCGACCGGCTCCCCCGCCTCCGCGGCGAGATGCGACACACCCAGCGCGAAGGCGTCTGGACCGACCTCTACCCCGAGGTCCAGGCGACCCGCATGCACCTCAAGTACCTCAACCGCCAGACCGAGTACGACCTCCAGCGCTACGCCGAGCCGTTCGCCTCGGCTGCGTGGACCCTCGGCGCCGACTACCCGACCCCGTTCCTCGAGAAGGCTTGGCGGATGCTGCTCGCCAACCACGCCCACGACGCCATGGGCGGATGCGGGATGGACCTCGTCCACGAGGAAACCGAGTTCCGCGCCCGACAGGTCCGGGTCATCGCCGGCCAGGTCTTCCAGAACGCGCTCCTCGACATCGCCGGTCGCGTCGACACCCGCTCGCTCGACCCGGGCGACGTCGTCCTCTACGTGTTCAACCCGCTCCCCGACAGACGGTCAGGACTTGTCGAGGCGGAGGTCGATTTCGACCAGTCGCGCCAGGTGTCTGCACTCGCGGTGTCGGGCATGGACGGGGCGTTTGTCGCCCACCAGGCCCTGGCCAGGCAGGAGCTGCTCGTGCCGTTCCAGCATCCGAACGAGCTCCCCTGCCGGATGCGGAGCGACCGGTGGCGCGTGCTCGTCGACGCGAGCGACGTGCCGCCGCTCGGCTACAAGTGCTATGTCGTCCGCGCGGCGGACCCGCACGGCGGTGATGCGCCCCGCGAGGGCGAGGGCGGCGTGCACGCGGGCGACCGCCGGCTCGAAAACGAACACCTCGCCGTGACCGTCAACGAGAACGGCACGTTCAACGTGACCCGCAAGGCGGACGACGCCTACTACGCGGGCCTGAACCTGTTCCAGGATCGCGGCGAGGTCGGAGACCCCTGGGTGGGAGCGTTCCCGGACAACGACCGGATCATCACCTCGGCCGGCTGCGCGGCCGCGACGCGGGTCGTCGAGGACGGGCCGATCTCCGCCGCCGTCGAAATCGAGCTCGCCATGCGCCTGCCCGCCGGCTGCAGCGACGACCGCAAGCGGCGGCTCGACGAGACCCGCCCGGTCACCATCCGGTCCGTCGTCCGGCTCCGCAAGGGCGAGCCGTTCGTCCGCGTCGCCACCACCGTCCACAACTGCGTCGAGGACCACATCCTCCGCGTCCTGTTCCCCACCTGCATCGCCGCCGACTCCGTCCAGGTCGAGATGCCCTACGACGTGGTCACCCGGGCCATCGAGCACCCGGACACGACTGGCTGGCGCGAGCCGTACCGGCCGGTCCAGCCCCAGCGCGAGTTCGTCGACATCAGCGACGGCGGCCGCGGCTTCGCACTCATCAACGCCGGCAACGGCCAGTACGAGGCCGTCGACTCGCCCGAGCGCGAACTCGCCCTCACCCTGCTGCGCTGCTTCCGCCAGTGGAACTCGGTCCGCGTCGCCGAGTACCCCGACCAGACCGGCTCGCAGTGCCAGGGGGTGCATACGTTCGAGTATGCCCTCTATCCGCACGACGGGGGCTGGGTCGAGGGCGACGTGCTGCGCCAGGCGCGCCGGTTCAACCTCCCGATGAAGGCGACTGTCGGCGGGCCGGGCGAGGGCGACCTGCCGCCGGAGAAGAGCTTCGTCGAGATCGACGACCCGCGGATCGACCTGGGCGCCGTGAAGAAAGGCGAGTGGGACAACTCCCTCGTGCTTCGGCTCTGCAACCCGACCGGCGACCCGGTCGAGACGGCCGTCCGCTTCGGCTTCCCG
>JAWODX010000612.1:0-3048 GCA_046483085.1 Planctomycetota bacterium | reverse complement strand
CCTGCACGGTCGAGCTGGGGGACGTGGGGATCTCGATTCCGTTCGGTCGGGACAAGGCTGAGGACGGGGAACCCGTGTCGCGGTTCCCCGTGTCCGAGGTGAACGGACGGCTGATGCTGGACCGGCCCCGGGGCCGGGTGTCGACCGGGTCGTTCGCGCTGGACAAGCTGCGTCTGTCGGGGGGCCTGATTCGCGATCTGTCGGGCGATATGGAGAAGGCGGGGCCGGTGTTCTCGCTGCGGAACGTGCGAGGCGAGATGCACGGCGGCCGGCTGAAGGCGGCGTTCAGCGCCGCCGACGACCTGTCCTTCTTCCACGGGCACGCGTCGGCCTCGGGCATGGACGTGGCCCGCATCAACGAGGCGGCCGGAATCACGAAGGCCCGGATCTGGGGGAAGATGCGGGCCTCCGTCCAGGTCAACGGCTGGCGTGGGCCCGGCGGCGAGGGAGAGCGCCCGCAGTGGCGACGCAGCGGCAGCGGGTCCATCGATATCGACCGCGCCAACCTCGGCGAGACCCCACTGGTCCGCAGCATCTATGACGTGCCCGCCATGCTCGTCGACGGCGGGTCGACCGTCGAATCCGCCTCGCTCGATTTCCTCATCGGGACCGACCGGATCCACGTGCAGAAGCTCGTGCTCAGCGGCCCGCGGCTGAGCACCCGCGGGGTCGGCGAGATCCACTACGTGGACGGCGGCCGGCTCGACCTCTATTTCTACCGAGAAGCGCACGGCAGCCTGTTCGGCGATTTCCCGATTATCTACTGGGTGGGCAGGGGGCTCAACAAGGCCCTCGACCTGATCCAGAACGAGCTGGTGGTGGTGCGCGTCACGGGCACGCTGACCGAGCCGTCGGTCTCCGGGGCCGTCCTCCAGAACATGGAGGAACGCCTGCAGCGAAGCATCGTGGCCGACGTCCTGCTCGGCACGGGCGAAACCAAAGAAAAACCGTCAAAGGACGCCGCGCCTTGAACCGATCCAGCCCGAGCACGACGCCCGCTCCCGCCCCCCGCCGCGTCCTTCTTGCGCTCACCCTGATCCTCGTGGTGCTGATCGCGATGGCCCATATCTATGACGAGCTGCTGCCGAGCCGCGAACCGCCGGGGCCCGAGGAGCCGCCGCTCTGGACCCGCCAGAACGAGCTCCCCGTCGACCTCTCCCGCTTCTTCAACAACGACGGCATCGCCTCGCAGGCCGAGCCGAACGACACGAACTTCGACTGCCCCGACCATCCGCCGACCATCCCCGGCTCCGGGTACCCCGCCGAGGAGCTGCCCGACGGGGCGTCGGTGTTCCGCGCCGAGGAGCTCGACGCCTCGTTCCTGTTCCCGGTGATCGCGACCGGGGAGCCGAACAACGTCGCCTGCAAGGGGCAGCGCATCACCGATCCGTCGGAGCCCGGCTGGCTGGACGCGGGACACGGCTGCACCGCGATCGCCGTCCTCGGCGCGGCGGAGAACGGCGCCGCGCGGGCGAAGGTGACGCTGGAGTACGAGGACGGCTCCGTCGCCACGCGGACCCTGAGCTTCCCCGACTGGTGTGTCGCGCCGGAGACGGGCGCGGTCGTCGCCTGGTCCGCCCCGTACCGATATGCGTGGGACCAGGGGCAGGGTCGCAACGGCCGGCACGAGATCGACTGCCACCTGTACGCCGCGCGGCTCTCGGTCGACGGCGGCAGGCGGCTGGCGGCGATCCGGCTCCCCGAGCAGCCGAATCTCCACATCTTCGCGCTGACCCTGCAGGTCGAGCCCGGGGCCGTCGAGATCGCGCGCCGGGGCAACGCGCTGGCCGCGCGCTACCGCAAGGTGGCCGAGCTGGCGGACCAGCCGCCGGCCGACCTTTCCGAACCCGTCTCGGCACTCGCCGCCGAGCTCGAAGCGGCGGAGAGCCGGGTGCCGCCTGACCTCCGCCGCCCGCTCGTCTGGCTCGAGACGCAGTACGAATACCTCACACACAAGATCGGCAGGCGGCGGGTGCTGAGCGGATCGCGGACCGAAGAGTGGGCCCGGACGTGGATGACCGCGATCCGGTCCGACCTGGCGGAACTGCTGGCGGGCGTCGACCCGTTCGACGACCGGCGCGGGAACATCCTCAAGGGATACGTGTCGGACATCGACGGGCGGATCCAGCCGTACACCGTCTACGTGCCCGATTCCTACACCCCCGGCCGGCCGACGCCGCTCGTCGTCCACATGCACGGCCACGGCTGGTACCGACCGTTCCAGGGCTACCCCACGTACCCGTTCCGGGACGCGGTCGTGCTCAGCCCGCACGGCCGGGGGAGTATGGACTACATGTTCGTCGGGGAGGAGGACGTGCTCGACGCGATCGCCGAGGTGGAACAGGACTACACGATCGACCGGCGGCGGGTCTACCTGCTCGGCTCGTCGATGGGGGGGACCGGCTGCTGGAACCTGGGGACGAAGTACCCGGATCGGTTCGCGGCGGTGGGGCCGATCGCGGCGAACGCCGACAGCCGGGCCTGGGCGGACGTGGCGGCCCGGCACCCGGCGGACACCGGCCGGTTCGCCCGGCTGCGCCGGCGACTCCGCACGAAGAACGACCCGGTCACCTTCGCCGGGAACCTCCTCCACACCACGATCTACTTCCTGCACGGCGCCGAGGACCGCGTCGTCCCGGTGGAGAACAGCCGATCGATGGCGCGGGCGCTCGAGCGGGCCGGCTGCTCGTTCACCTATCGCGAGGGGAAGCGCGGCGGGCACGGCTGGAAGCCGGGCCGGATCGTGGGCGATCAGCACGACGCGATCTTCGCCGCCCGGCTGACGGAGCGCCCCCGCCGCGTCCAGCTCCGCGCCGGCCGGCTCAAGCACGGCCGCGCCTTCTGGCTGCGCATCCTGCGGTTCGGCCGGCGCGACCGATACGGCGAGGTCAATGCCGAGGTGAGCGACGGGTCGCTGATCCAGGTGCGGCCGTCCAACGTGACGGCGTTCGAGATCGACCTCGCCCGCTGCCCGATCGACACGGCCGAGGCGGTGGCGGTCACGGTCGACGGCGTCCCCGTGTTCACGGACATGGTATCGGCGCGGTC
>JAWODX010000466.1:0-4940 GCA_046483085.1 Planctomycetota bacterium | reverse complement strand
ATCCGCGCCGGCAGGACGACCGGCGCCCGGGTGCCGATCCGGATGATCTCGACCGACGGGACGGAGCGGAACCGGGCGACGAGGTCCTCCAGGTGCTCGTTCCTGAGGGTGAGCGGGTCGACGCCGAGCTCTGCCGCGTGCTCGACCGGCATCAGCCCGTCTGGTTGAACACCCAGTTCAACCATCCCCGCGAGGTGACGCCCGCAGCCGCATCCGCCTGCGACCGCCTGATCCGCCACGGCATCCCGGTCAGCAACCAGGCCGTGCTGCTGCGCGGGGTGAACGACCGGCCGGCCGTGATGGAGGAGCTCTGCCGGGCGCTGCTGCGGATCCGCGTCCGGCCCTACTACCTGTTCCAGTGCGACCCGGTGGCCGGGGTGGGACACTTCCGGACACCGGTCGCCCGGGGGGCCGAGATCATGAAATACCTGTTCCGGTCGGTCGGCGGCCTGGGTGTGCCCCGCTTCGCCGTCGACGCCGTCGCCGGCGGCGGCAAGGTCCCCATCGGGCCGAACTACGTCCTGGAGCACGACGGCGGGCGGCTCGTCCTCCGCAACCTCGACGGCGAGACGGTCACGTACCCGGACGCCGCCGATTGCAGTGCTGAATCCGGAGAGCGCCCTCCAGATCCCCGACCCGCGGCCCCTCCCCCGGAATGACCCGCACCTCCTTCGGGACGTACGGGACGAGGTCGAACGCGTTGTCGCTGAACCGCACGTCGCTCCCCGGCACCGTCAGCCACACCCCCTTGGTGAACGCGGTCGCCGTCAGCCGGACGGTCCGCTGGCCGTCGAACGCGTCCTCTTCGGTCTCCACGCTGATCTCCGGCTCGGGCAGGACGAGGTCCCGGACCTCGGCGAACGTGAGCACGGCCTGGCACTGGTGGATGTCGCTGTAGAAGGTGACCCACAGGAAGTGCCGGGCCTCGTCGAGCTCGCCCAGGTCGCTCCTGGGGAACCGGCAGAGCTCGACGGCGCCGTCGGCGGGGATCTCGGTGGTACCCGACTGGATCAGGTTCGCCTCGCCGCGCATGTTGTACCGCTCGATGTCCGCCGTGCCCGAGACCTTCTTGCGCGTGTCGTTGATCCCCCAGACGGCGACCTCGTCGCCGTCGACGTGCGCCGTCACGAGCACGGGCGCGTAGGCCCGGCGGACGAAGTAGTGGGCGGGCTTGCGGCGCAGCGAGCCGTCGACCAGCGCCCAACTGATCGCCGGCCAGCAGTCGTCGAGCTGCCAGATGATCGTGCCCGCCGTGTGCCACTTCAGCCGCCGCCAGTGCTCGATCGCCGTCTGCATCGCCTGCCCGTGGATCATCTGCGTGAACAGGATCAGATCGTCGAAGTTCGCCGGCTCCGGATAGAACATCCCGATCGCCTCGAGCAGCCGGTCGTTCCCGCCCCGGCACTTCTGGTGCGCGCGCATCACCTCGCTCTGGAGCGACAGATCCTCCGGCTCGGCGAATTCCAGCACGGTGTCCAGGGTGGGGAACGACTGGAACCCGAACTCGCTGACGAAGCGGGCGCGGCACTCGAGGTACTTCCGATAGTCGCGACCGCCGTGCCACACCTTCCAGTTGTGCATGTCGCCGTGCGTCTCGCAGTTCGAGTTCTCGCCCCCGTACGGACAGCCGGGATGATACGGCCGATCCGGGTCGAGCCGGTCGCAGACCGCCGGCAGAATCTCGTGATAGATCCGGCGCCCGTGGAACGTCTCCGGCCAGCCCCAGTTGTCGTGGCCCATGTGGTTCTCGTTGTTCCCGCACCACACCGCCAGCGACGGGTGGTTCCGCAGCCGCCGTACCACGCTCTCCGCCTCCCGCTCCACCTCCTGGTGAAACCAGTCGAGATCCGGATACTCGCCGCAGGCGAACATGAAATCCTGCCAGACCATCAGCCCCAGCTCGTCGCAGACCTCGTAGAACACGTCCGCCTCGTAGATGCCGCCGCCCCAGACACGGACCAGGTTCGCGTTCTCCTCGAAGGCGGCCTGGAGAAGCTCCCGGTACTTCCGCGCGGTGATCCGGGGGAGGAACGAGTCCGGCGGGATCCAGTTCACCCCCCGGCAGAAGACCCGCCGGCCGTTCACCTTGAAGATGAACGACTCGCCGGCGTCGTCCGGCTCCTGCTCGATCTCGACCGTTCGGAACCCGATGCGGAACTCGCGCCGGTCCAGCTCCTCGCCCCGGTCGCGCAGCCGCACGCACACGTCGTACAGGTCCGGGTCCCCCATGCCCGCCGGCCACCAGAGCAGCGGCCGCGCCACCTCCAGCGTCGCGGTCACTTCCTCACCCACGTCGTGGAGCTCGACCTCCTCCACGATCTCCGTGCCCCGCGAGAGGGTCACGTTGACCGTGAGCGGCACGGCGTCGGTCCGCTCGAGCTCCACCGACAGGTCCACGTGGCCCCGGCCCTCGCGGACCGTGGCGGGGGCGTGGACGCTCCGGATCCGACCGTGATCGACGGCGCGGATGGACACGTCGCGCCAGATCCCGCACGTGGGGAGCGACGGCCCCCAGTCCCAGCCGAACGCGTACTGCGGCTTCCGCGCGTACACCCGGGCGTGCCCCGGCAGCTCGCCGTATTCCGCCTCGCGTTCGCGGCAGATGCGGGTCGCCGAATCGATCCGCACCGCCAGCACGTTCTCCCCCTCCACGAGCGCGTCGGTCACGTCGAACTCGTGCTCGACGAACCCGTTCTCCGGCCGGCCGATCTCCCGCCCGTTCAGCATCACCCGGCCGAACGTGTCCAGCCCCTCGAAGACCAGCGTCGCCCGGTCGCAGCCCAGCGTCGCCCCGTCCACCTCGAACGTGCGGGCGTACAGCCAGTCGGTCTCCGGAATCCAGCGCTCCTGGTCGGCGTTGAGCCGATAGAACGGATCGGGGATGCGACCGGCGGCCATCAGGTCGGTGTAGATGCCGCCGGGCACGTGCGCCGGCACCCACTCGTCGGCGGTCAGGTCGACCGCGCTGGTGTCTTCCGCCCGCGCCTCGCGGACCTTCCACGGGCCGTTCAGGTCGATTCGCTGCAAGGTGTCCTCCTCGTCGTTCGGTTGGCCGGGATGGTACGGCCGCCGCGCTCGGGTGTCAAGCCAGGCCGGACGCGGCGATCCAAACTCGACCGCGGCCGGGACGAGCGATATAATGGCGCTCCGACCCCGATTGGAGGACGTCGATGAAAGCGTTCGCACTCGTGGCCCCGGGCACGTTCGACTGGGCCGAGATCCCCGATGAACCGCCGCCGGGGCCCGGCGAGGTGGTCGTCCGCCCCACCGCCTGCGGCGTCTGCGCGTCCGACGTCCACTACTGGAAGCGCGGCAATATCGGCAGCCAGGTGGTTACCGACTATCCCTACGCCGTCGGCCATGAATGCGCGGCCGTCGTGGCCGAGGTGGGCGAGGGGGTGACGAACGTCGCCCCGGGCGACCGGGTCGCCGTGGAGCCGGGCATCCCGTGCGGCGCGTGCCGCCCCTGCCGCGACGGCCGCCCCAACATCTGCCCCAACGTCCGGTTCCTCGGCACCCCGCCCATCCAGGGCGCGATGCGCGAGACCCTGCTCACGGTCGCCGAGAACGTGGAGCCGATCCCCGGCGACCTGGACTTCGCCGCCGCGGCGCTCTGCGAGCCGCTCGGCGTCGGCATCCACGCCGCGCGACTCGCCGACGTGCAGCCCGGCGAGACCGTCGCCATCTTCGGCGCCGGGCCGATCGGGTTCTCGACCGCCGTCGCCTGCCGATGCCGCGGCGCCGACCGCGTCCTCATCGCCGAGCCGGTCCCCGAGCGCCGCCGGCTCGCCGAGAAGCTGGGGTTCGAGCCCCTGGACATCGAACCGGACCCGGTGGCGCGGATCCGGGAGCTGACCGGCGGCGGGGCCGACGCCGCGTTCGAGGCGGCCGGCGACCTCCGGGCGATGGACTGGACCGTCCGGTCGCCGCGGCTCGGGGCGCGCGCCTGCATCATCGGCATCCCCGCCGAGGACGCCGTCCCCTTCCCCGTCGACATCATCCGCCGGGCCGAGCTGACCCTCTACAACTGCCGCCGGTCCAACCGCACGCTCCCCGACGCGGTCCGCACCATCGCCGGGCCGGGAAAGGACCTGAGGCGGATCTGCACCCACACCTTCCCGCTCGACGAGGCGCAGCGCGCGTTCCAGATGTCGGCGAATCGCGAGGACGGCGTCGTCAAGGCCATGCTGGAGTTCGACTGAGGAGGGCCGTTGCCCGACGGACTGCACGTGCTGGTGGTGGACGACGAACTGGGTATCCGCGGCCTCTGCCGCGAGGTGCTCGAGTCCGCCGGCTGCACCGTCGAAGAGGCGCCGGACCTCAGCACCGCCCGCCGCAAGCTCGCCGACGGGTCGTTCGGGCTCGTCATCCTCGACGTGCGCCTGCCCGACGGCTCCGGCCTCGACCTCTTCCGCCGGGCGCGCCGGAGCTCGCCCGAACTCCCCGTCGCCATCATCACCGGCCACGCATCCGTCGAAGACGCCGTCGAGGCGGTCAAGAACGGCGCCCTCGACTACATCACCAAGCCGTTCGACGTGAGCCGCATCGAGGGGATCGCCGAGCTGGCGGCCCGCCGGCGACCGGAGGCCGAGCCGGGCGACCGCGAGGCCGTCGAGTTCCACGGCATCCTCGCCGCGTCGCGCGAGATGAGATCGGTCTGCGGGCTCATCGAGCGGGCGGCGGCGAGCGGGTCGACCGTGCTCGTCCAGGGCGAGAGCGGCACGGGCAAGGAGCTGGTGGCCCGGGCGATCCACGAGGCCGGCCCGGCCGCCGACGAGCCGTTCGTCCCCATCGACTGCGGCTCGATCCCCGCCACCCTGCTGGAGAGCGAGCTGTTCGGCCACAAGAAAGGCGCGTTCACCGGCGCCCACGCCGACACCCGCGGGCTCTTCCGGTCCGCCGGCCGGGGCACGGTCTTCCTCGACGAGATCGGCGAGCTG
>JAWODX010000446.1:0-19024 GCA_046483085.1 Planctomycetota bacterium | reverse complement strand
CGCCAACAGCAGCCGGCTCCCGGTGCGGCGCAGCGTTCGGTGCAACAGGGCAGGGATGAACGTCAACGTGTCGGCTGAGTTCCCGCTCGGCATAGGTCCGTCTCCCGCTCGTGTACGTGGTTGGGCCCGACTGCCGCTCCTCGGCGTCTATTCACATCGCCCCCGTGAACGGGGCGTGTTCGATCGGTCCTATTCGGGCAGGGCTCGACCCGCCCCCTTCAGCACCCGACGCGCCGCGCCCGCGTACCCCGTCTTCGGGTACGCCAGGACCACGTGCTCCAGCGTCGTGTACCCCGCCTCCCGGCGGCCGCTCTGCACCTGCAGGCACCCCAGTTGGTAGGTCGCCCACGCCGACGCGTCCCGGGCCCGGGCCAGCACCGAAGCCGGTACCCGGCCCGATCGGCTCTCGAGAGCCTTCGCGGTGTAGATCGACGTGATCCGCTTCAGGCGCGCGATCTCGCCGGACAGGCCCGCTCGTGGCGGAAGGCCCCCCAGCGATACCGCCGCACCGGGGCCCCACTCCGACCACGGGGACTCCGCCAGCACCGCCTCGTAGTGCGCCGCCGCCACCGACGGACGGCGGGATGACGACGCCAGGCGGGCCAGCGCCGTCCGGGCACCCGCCGACCAGCGGGTGTCGCCGAACGACGAGACGATCGCCTCCGACAGCCGTCCCTTCAGCACCGGGCCCGTCTCGGGCGCACTCAGCCACGAGTACAGAAGCTTCGACGCGGCCTCCGCCGCGTCGAGCCGGGCGGCCAGGGAGGTGTAGCGCGTCAGGCCCGCGTCCAGGCGGGCGGGACTCTTCGATTGCGTGTACGCCGACAGGAAGTTCAGGCGGGCGGCTCGAAGCCGGATCACCGCGGGCAGGTCGCTCGTCCGAACACGGGCGACCAGGGCGCTCGTGTGGGCCGCCAGCCGGCCGCGGGCCAGGATCGCCGATGCGGTGTCGTCCGAGCCGGACAGGGCACGGACCTTGCGCTCGAGCTCGGTGATGTAGGCGAGCGTCGTCCCGGGGGTCGGCGCCCCGTCCGTCAGCTCCGCACGCAGGCGGTCGGCACCCGACCAGCTCACCGAAACGGGGGCGGACTTCCGGGGGGACGTGCTCGTCGCTCCCGACTCCGCCGGGCGGTCCGCCGTCCCCCGCTTCGACAGCACCCAGCGGCTCCGGCGGTCCGCCTGGATGTACGACGGGTCGCCCGCACAGTAGTCGCACACACCGCACGCCAACGCCAACGACGACAATGCCGCCAGAAAGCACAATACGAACGCTACATGTAAAGGTAAATGTGAGCCCATCGGAACATCCCCCTATGCCGGTTCTCGATCCGCCGCCAGGACCAGACGCAAACAACGCCCGACCCAACCGCCACCGGCCGCTCCCCGTATGTCCCCCGGATGTGTGTCACATGGTGTGGAGAACAGCTTATTGCGGAAGATAAGCCCCCGGTTACCAAATGTCAAGGACAAAACTCTGACTTTTTCTCGGCTGAAACACCCCAGGCCTCAACCGCCCGGTCCGCCGGGTTTCGGGGCGCGGACGTGTGCGGATCAGCCCCGCAACCGGTCGCGAAGATTCGGCGGCGCGTGGCCGAACAGCCATCTCGCCTCGTTGCTGCCACGATCCGCACACTCGAACGTCTCGCGCCACGAGCCGTCCGAACGCAGCACTCGGTTCCAGTCTCTCGACCGCTGCCGTTCCGACCGGTCCTCGAGCAGTTCGTTCCAACGGTGGCCCTCGATCAGGTTCAGGACCTCCCTTCGGACGCCCCGGAACACGACGGCCCCGAGCCGCCCCGCCCGTGCCTGGTCGAGCAATTCCGGCGCCTCCCGCGCCGCCAGCAGCGCGATCAGCGGGCAATAGGCGGCGCCGACGAACTCGCGCCCTGCCACGCCACGGACGAGCGGGCGGCCACGGGTGTTGACCGAATCGGCCTCGGTCGCCCTGTCTTCCCGGATCCATACCGCAAAGTCACCGACACCCACCCTCCGGCCTCGGGCCCGCCGATAGTCCGGGAAGTATCTCAACACGCGCTGAATGAAGACGCGGTATTCCGGCAGCCCCGCCCGTGACATCACCCCCGCATAATGCATCAGCTCGATCTCGAGCAGGTCGAGGTCGGTGAGCTTCTCGCCCGGGACCTCCGGGTCGGCTAGGTGGACCCGCGTGCGGCGATCACCGTTCCGGTGTGCCCCGTCGCCGTAGAAGCAATAGACGCTGACCATGCCGGCGCATTTCCGGGCGAGCGCGAACCGCTCCTTCTTGTTCCAGAGGCCGTCGGCCTCCGATGCATAGATCCTCGCCTGGGACTTCCGGGCCCGCACCTCCAAGGCGAGGTATTTGCCCTTCCACGCCAGCCCGCGGCGATGGTGTCGTTTCAACGCCCCCAGGAAGTCCGGCCGCGGCCCGCCGCCGGGCGCGAAGAAGAATCGCTTCCGGGGGATGTGAAGGCGCGTCTCGAGTAAGAGCAAAGCGACCCCCTCGGCCAGGATCTCGGCCGACCGGCGGTACTGCTCGTGCGGCAGGCCGAGTTCCTCGTTCCGGGCGAGCGCCCCGGCCGCCGCGTCCACCGTCCACAGGTTCCGGATCTGCCAGCGCTGCAGGTTGAGCCACTCCTCGACCACCCGCACCGCATCGGCGCCGGTGTTCGGACGCTGCCCGAACGGTACCATGGACCGTTCCGCGCACTGGATGGCGTCCTCGAGGCAGAACTCGAAGGGGTGTCCCGGCTTCAGGGCCTCGGCCAACTCGGCGGAGAGCCCCAGCCCGTGCCCGGTCTCGGCGGTCACGGGGACGGTGAGCGGATCGGCGCAGGGGCCGGGGTACCCGTCGTTGGCAATCCCGTACTGCAACATCTCCGATCACCTCGGTCGTGACTCGAGTGTCTGCAGGACGGCCCGCACGTCCGGTCGCCTCGCGATCCCTGGATCGACCTCGACGGCTCGGGCCAGCGCCTCCCGGGCCTTCGCCGTGTCCCCCAACCGGTGCCAGGCGAGACCGGCGGCGGCGTGCGCGGCGCCCCACCCGGGACGTAGTCGAGCAGCCCGCTCGAACGACAGCACCGCCGCCTTGTCTCGCCCTTGCTTCTTGAGCACGATGCCGAGGTTGTAGTGGGCGTCCACGTACCCGGGCTTCAGTCGCACCGCCTCCCGGTAGTGGGCCTCGGCCCGGCTGTGGTCGCCGCGCATATGGAACAGCGACCCGAGATTGCAGTGCGCGGACGCATACCCCGGCTCGATCTCGAGCGCCCGTTCCAGGTGGCGCTTCGCCTGCTCAAAGTCCTTCAGCAGGAGACAGATGCTGCCCAGGTTGTTGTGGGCGATACGGTAATCGGGATCGATCTCGAGCGCCTTCGCATATTGCTCGGCCGCCTTCCGGTACTCCCCCATGTCCTTGTACGTGTTCCCCAGGTTGTTGTGTGCTTCGGCCGAGTCGCCCTTCACCCCGAGCGAACGGCGGTAGCATTCCTCCGCCTTCTCCGGCTCCCCCTTCTCGCGGTAGGCGTCCCCGAGGTTCCGGTAGACCTCCGGCGACTCGAGCCCCCAGGCGAGTACGACCTGGTACTGTTCGATGGCCCGGTCGTACTTCCCGATCCCCGCGTAGGCGTTCCCGAGCCCGTTCCGGGCCTGGATGAAGTACGGCTCCAGCTCGAGCGCCCGCCGGAAGCTCTTGACGGCCGGCTCGAACCGCTCCGCCAGCGCGAGCGCCGAGCCGAGCGCGTTGTGGGCGCGGGCCATCTCGGGCTTCGCCTTGACCGCCACCTCGAGGTGCTGGACCGCCCGGTCGTACTGTTCCTTCTTGATGTGCAGGGCTCCCATGTTGTAGTGGACCTCGGCCACGCCGGGCATCAGCTCCATCGCCCGCTTGAACTCCGCGCGCGCCCGTTCCAAGTTCCCGCGGCGGAGGTAGGCGTTCCCCAGGTTGTTGTGGGCGCGGGGGTTCTTCTCGTTCTTGGCGAGGCAGTCCGACCACAGGGTCAGCCCGTCCCGCCACACCGTATTCCGGTTGATCGTGACCGAACCGGCCACGGCGAGGACCGACGCGACGGCGACCAGGCGCCCGCTGGGGGTCCGCAGCAGACGGAACGCGGCCCAAGCGGCGAACAGGGCGAACCCGGCGACCATCGGGTACGCCCGGTACTCGACCATCAGCTCGGGCCCGGGCACGAACTGGTACGGCAGGTGCATCACGAGCACCCAGGTCAGCGGGAGGGCGACCGGGTGCCGTCGCCGGACGAGCCAGGCGGCGGCCACGGCGAGCAGGACGAACCCGGCGACGCCGCCGAGCGCCGCGAAGCCGATCCCACCCTCGGCCGACGGCCGCAGGAAGTGGTCGGCGGCCAGCCCGTACGGCACGAACAGGAGCCGACCGTAGGAGAAGAACACCGCCGCCTGGCGCGCGAGGTACGTCGGGTAGGACACCATCTCGCCCCGGCGCGCGATATTCGCCCCGATCCCGGTCGCGGCCACGAAGAGAACCGCGAGGACGAGCCCGCAGGCGAAAACGACCCACGTGGCCTTCCGCCGGGCGAGCCGCCGCAGCCGCTCGCGGTCCATACCGAACAGGACCGTCAGGAACAACGCCGCGCCCACGTAGAACGCGCCCACCTCCTTGCTGAACGTGCCGAGCAGCCCGGCCAGACCGCAGGCGACGAGGGCCGTCGGGCGGCGCGCCCTCAGGAACCACAGCAGGGAAGCGGCGGACGCGAGGGCGAACAGGAGCACGAACTGCGCGGATCGGGCCTGGATGTAATTGACCGGCTCGGTGCAGAGGGGATGGACCACGAAGACCAGGGCGGCCACGAGTGCCGGGCCGCGCCCGAACCGGAGGTCCAGCGCGAGCCGGTAGACCAGCAGGCCGATCAGGAAGTGGACCGTCACGTTCACCAGGTGCCAGCCCCAGAGGGTGTCGAAGCCGTGCAAAGCGTAGTTCAGGCTGTAGCTGTACATCGACACGAACCGCGCCTTCGAGTTCGCCGCCCACACACGGTCCGGCCGGAGGGTCCGCACGCTGTCATTTTCGAGGATGCTATGGATGTCGTCGTAGTGGAACGCGTTCCCGAGCGAGTTCGCGTAGCACGCCGCGCAGACGGCTGCGAGCAGGACCACCGCCTGCCAGCCGCGGACCCCGGTCCGGGCGGTCGGCCCGGGGTCGACACCGATCTCGCCGTTGCCCGCTGTCGCCTTGTCGTTCTTCTTCGCCATGGATCCTTCGTGGGCGCAGGGTCGCGATGGGCGCCTATTCCTCGGCGTCGGTCGGGAGGGTCGACGGGATGGACACGGTGAACGTCGTGCGGTCGGCCCCGGGGTCCACCGAGATCTCCCGGCGTTCGCCGGGTTTGAGCGTGACCGTCTTCGGGGTCTCGCTCTTCAGCTCCACCCGCACCGGGGCCAGCAGCCGGTTCGTCACCTGGTAGGTCCGGAAGAAAACGTCCTCCTGGCCCGGGACGGCGACGGGCTTGCCCGACGGGCGGATCAGCACGGACTCGTCGGGGCCCGGGCGTTTCTCGGCCCGGGCGACGTAACCCGACACGAGCACCGTCCGGGCCGGGGTCAGCGGGTCGTTCGTCAACACGGTCAGCGATTCTCGGAGCATGCCTTTCGTGCGGGCCGGGTCGAGGACGGCGTGCCACTCGAGGGCCTCCCCGGGCTTCAGCGTCGCCTTCTCCTCCCCCTCGACCGAGCAGGCGGGGGTGTCCCTCACCCCGCGGATCGTGAGGGGGGTCTCCCCGTTGTTCCGGAGCGTCAAGGCCAACCGGCGGGGGCGGCCGCCCGTGACCAGCCCGAAGTCGAGCTCCTCCGGCTCGACCGCCAGCTCGGGGCCGGGGACCCGGACCACCCGGCCCCTGATCTGGACGGCGGTGTAGGGACGGTCCGGTTCGTTCGTGTGTACGTAGACGACCTTCCGCTGCCGGCCCCGGGCTCGCTTCGAGTAGAACGTGAGCTTCAACTCCGTGCGACCGCCCGGCGGGATCTTCGTCTCCCCGGCCATCCGCCCGAGGCAGGCGGCGCAGGTGGACCGCACGTACTTGATGATCAGCGGGGCGTCGCCCTTGTTGCGGACCTGCAGGGTCCGGGACGCGGTCTGCCCCTGCTTGAGGGTGCCGAAGTCCCAGTGGGTCGGGGAGATGACCATGCGCGGGGCCTTGGGCTCCGCCGCGAGGGACGGACCGGCCAGCGCCGCGAGCAGCCCGATCGCCGCGGCCAGTCGGGGAATCCTGTTGTTCGGATGCATCGGGGGGCTCCTACCAGTGATATTCGGTCGCCAGCACGACGGCGGCGAGCAGGAGGAAGAAGACGGCGGTCACGGCCTTGGTGGCCACGAGCCGGCGCCGGAAGAAGTCCGTCAATCGTTCCGAGGAAACGCCCCAGCAGGCGGCGCCCAGGACGGCGGCCAGCGGGACGACGAAGCAGACGTTGTACACGGCGAGCAGCCCGATCGCCCGCAGCCGGTTCGGACCGGCCGAGGCGGTCATCACCTTGATCAGCGGCAGGTAGATCTGCCCGGTGCACGCGAGTTCGAGCAGCGAGACGACCGCGCCGAGCAGGAGGCCGGCGAGCAGCAGCCCGGGCGCGCGGCCGAACCGGACGAACGAACCACGCACCCGGCGCTTCAGGAACGCCGGCAGCTGGAGATGCATGTCGGCGGACCGGCCGAGCGCGGCCAGCCGCGCGTCGAGCGCACTGTAGACAGCCAGCACGAGACAGAGGCCCGCGATGGCGACGGTCACCGCCGTCGCCGCCCACGGCAGGGCGTCGAGCAGGACGACGACCTCGCGCAGCCCCAGCCCGATGGCGAAGTACACCGCGAAGACCGAGAGGATGAACGCCCCGCCGACCGCGAGCATCCGCCGGCGGTCGTGCCCGGCCGCGCGCATGCAGGCGACGAACAGCGCCAGGGCCGCGAAGGCACAGGGGTTCACACCGTCCAGCATCCCGCCGGCCACGACGGCGCCGAGCCCGAGCGCCCGGAACGTCCCGCCGAGCCGCGCCTCGGCCGCCTCCAGATCGTACAACCGCTCCCAGGGGCACGGGGCCCCGGACTCCGCGGCGGCGCGCACGGCGGCGGAGACCGCCCGGTCCCGAAGGTCCCCGCCGATCAGGACCCGGTCGCCGATGATCAGCAGTGGGGTCCGGAGCCGGACCTTCGGGGGAACGTCGAGCGCGGCACACATCGCCTCCTGGCGGATCGCGTTCTCTCGCAGCGACGTGTCGTACCGGCGGACCTCGGCCCCGGGGAACCGAGCCCGGACACTCCGCAGCAGGTGGTGCACCCGGTCGCAGGCCGAGCAGCCCGGCTGGTGGAAGTACGCCAAGCCGACCCGCCGCCGGTCGGCCCCGCTCGCGTCGCGTTGCGTCGCCGGGCCGCCCTCCGGTCCAGAGACGAACGACCCGGCTCCGCCGGTCCGGGCGTACCGGGCGACGACGCGGCGCAGCCGGAGCTCGATCTCGTCGGGGCCGCCGAGCACGTCTTCGCCCACGAACACGACCGGAAGCTCGTTCCCCTCGTCGCCGGCGCGGCCCTCGGCCCGCACCAGCAGGCCGTAGTTGTCCGGGTCGGCGACGTCCCGGTACCGGACCCGGATCTCGCAGCCGAGGGCCTCCTCCAGGGCCTCCATCGCCGGCGGTTCGATCGCCTCACAGTGCACGCAGTCGTCGCTGTGGAAGACCGTGACGTGGACCGGGCCGGGGGTGGCGGCAGCGGACCCCGCGAGAACGAGGACGAGGACCGCAATTACCGGTCCGATACGCACCGTCGGTCCGGTCGGACGCCGGCCTGTCGTCCGTGCTCTGTTCATGGTGATCCACCCACCAACCCCTGGATGAGGGTCGCCAGCCGCTTCCGCTCGCCTTCGTCCTCCGCCGCCGTGTGGGCCGCTCGCAATTGCTTCAGCGCCCGCCCGCGGGCCGGCTTGTGGGCCCGGGCCAGCTCGCCCCACGCGAGCGCGAGCTCGGTGCGGGCGGAGCCCGCCGGCCGGCAGGTCGCCGAGGCGAGAGCCAGGACGGACGCCGCCTCCGACGGGCGGCCCGTGGACCGATAGATCTCCGCCAGCAGGCGGTACGGGCCGACCTCGCCGGGAGCCTCCGACAGGGCCGTCTCGCAGAGCGACACCGCGTGCGCCGGCTCGTCCGCGGCCATGAACGCAGCGACGCACGCGTCGAGCAGAGCGGACCGCGGATGATCGGCGGTCACCTCGGCGAACGCGCGCCGGAGGGCCTCGCGCACCGGCCCGATGTCGCGGTCCAGGCCGTCCGGGACCGGTGGGGAGAGGTACAACCACCGGATCGACTCGGGCGTCAGCCCGGCCGATTCGTCGCCGGCGTCGCCCGCCGCCAATCGCAGCGCCGCCTCCAGATGATCGCGGCCTTCCTGGTACTTGCGCATCGTGAAAAATGCGCATCCCAGATCGAAACGCGCACCGGCGTTGTCCGGCTCTCGTGCGACCCGCTCCCGTAACGGGCCGTCGTCCTCGCAGTGAAGCGTGTAATGCAGTCGGTGTGTCTCGCCGCCCGTCACGTCGACGGGGAAAACCCGCACCTCGAAACCGGGCGCCCGGAGGTAGCCCTCCCGATAACCGGCGGGGACCTCGACGGAAATCGGCGTCGCCCCGACTCGTTCGCTCCCCACGAACACCGACGCACCGCGCGGGAAGCTCGATATGAGCAAGCGCCCGGTCCGTTGGGTCTCTTGAGTGGGTTCGGTCTCGCTCGATGACCCGGCGGCGGGGGACTCCGGTGAAGGCCCAGCTCCGTTCGGCGTGTCCCGCTCTCGGCCGCTCTGCAGGATGGCGAAACCCAGAGCCAGCGCGAGAACGACCACTCCCGCCGCGATGACCGCCCACGGTCGACGGCCCGCTCCGGCGCCCCCGCCGCCCGGCGAAGGGGCATGCAACCGAACGCTCAACTCGACCTCGCCGAGCCCGATGGCGTCGCCGTCCTCGAGGATGCGGTGGCGGGCCGTCTGACCGTTCACACGGACCGACGCCTCGGGGTCGACCCGCTCGACGGCGACGTAGTCCTCGCCGGCCCGGACCATGCAATGCCGCGGAGCGACGCCTGCGTCCTCCAGCACGATGTCGCAGTCATCGTCGGAACCGACAAGAAGTCCCGCGCCCGGCTTCAAGGGGCGGACGCCGCCCCCCGGCAACCGGAGCTCGGCGACAGGATGTCCACGTTCCGGATCCGACATACATCTCTCCTTGCCCGTGAGCCGCCGGCTAGCGGTCCCCGTCGGAGGACGACGCCAACCCCATGCGGATCAGCGTGCTCATCAGTGTTTTGGATCCCAGGGCGCCCGCCGGTGAAGGCACCCGCAGAAGGGTGTCGCCAATCGTCGCCACGGGACGTCCGTACGGCGGAACGAGCTCCAACCATCGCAGTTCGTCCGCCATCAGCGACCATTCGACCCGGCGGCAGACGGCCCGGATATCCGAGGGGCGGACCCCGGGCGCGGCCATCCCGGCCGGCACGCCGTCGAGACCCGCGGATGAATGGGACGCTCGGACGCGAGCCTCGCGCGCGATGGGCGACCAGGTCTTCACCGAGCTCTGCGCCCCGGCGATCCCGTCCGCCGACCGCCGGGCCGCCGGCCGTCGCACAGGATCCGCTCGCTTCGACCCCGAAACCGACAGCCCCGCCAGCAGCGAATCGGTCGACGGCCGGGTGTCGGTATCCGCTTGTGTTCCCGGGGCATTCAAGCCCGGGAAGGGCGCGCCCATGTCGCCGGGACCTTCCGCGGTGGCCGCCACCTCGGGCACGGCGCTGAGGCCGGCCATCCGGCCCAGTCCTGGCAATCGGATCGTCGGTCGGGCGTCGGTCCGGACGCCGGCCGACCAGGTGCCCGTCACAACCTCCCCCAGTTCGCGCACTCGGGGCTCGCCGCCTGCCGGGCGACGCAACCAGGCCACCCCGGAGGATCCGGCCGCCTCGCGGATCCGGTCCGCCCGGGCGCCGACGGCGGACCGTACGTCGGTGTAGCGCGGTGTCACGACGCCCAGTTCCGCCCGCAGGGCCTCGGCCTTCGCCGAGACGAGCTGCAGAACCCGGTCCCGGTGCGGGCTCTCATCAAGGGCGGCCGCCAACTCCGCGGGCAGCTTGCCGCGCGTCCGGTACCGGGCCAGGTCCTTGCACAAGACGTCGCCCACGCTGTCCAGCAGCGGGGCCGCCTTCTCCGCGGGCAACCGGTTCGCCGAACGGATGCAGAAGAGCGCCCACTCGGTCCCTCGGCCGGCCGTGACACAAGGACCACGGATCTGCCGGATGAACGCGATCAACGCCTCGGGCTTCGGGTGCCGGCGTACGTGCTCCCGCGCCTCCTCGAGGCCCTGCTCCACCTGACCCTCCTCGAAGTACATCTGAATCGCCGAGAACCGGGCCTGCACGCTGTCGAACCGCCGCGCGTACTCCATGTATGCGTCCCGCGCGTCCGCGTACCGCCCGGCCCGCTCGTACTGCCTGGCCAGGCTGGCGTACCGGCCCGGGTTCGCATGGGCAAGCCGAGCCTGTTCGGCCAACTCGGCCGCCGAGAGGATCCGGTGCCGCCCCTGCTTCGTGCCCTTCCCACCCAGGATCACGCGGGCCCGGCCGGCCTCGTTCCGCAGCGGGAACTGTTCGGCCACCTGCGTCAGCAGCCGCCGGCCCTCCGCCTCCTGGCCGGATGCCTGGTGCTCACGACCGAGCGCCAGCCAGAGCCGCGGGACGTCGCTCGGGCGGTACGCGACCAGGCGCTCCGACACCGCCGCGGCCGCGTCGAGTTGCCCGGTGTCCACCAGCCGGGCAAACGCATCGTTCATCGCGCTCACCGAGGCGCGACAGTGAGGCAGGAACCGCGCCGGGTCGGCAAGCATGTGCCGCATGAACCGGAGGGCCTCGTCTTGGTTCCCGCGGGCGCGCTCAATCCGGTACAGGAGCACACCCAGCAGTCCCGGGCGCTCGCCGAACACCACCCCCCGGACCCACTCCGCGGTCTCGTCGAGCCGGTCCAGCTCCGCGCCGGCCCGGAGGGCCTTCTCGACCAGCCGGTGCGCATCCTTGAAGTCCGGCATCGCCCGGAGAACATGGAGGTACACGTTCAGAGCGGTGCGACCGAAATCGTCGTCCACCGCGCCCACCTGGCCCATCGTGATCCCGGTCTCGTCCAACGGGGCTTGGCGGGACCGAAGGCTGTCCGCGAATGCGACGAGTTCGGCCGCCGGCGTGCCCGCGCGCCGCAGGGCGTCGACGACGTCCCGCGCCGCGCGCAACGTCTCCTCCGGTTCCCGCTCGGCGATCCGGCGCAGGTAGGACTCGGCGACCGCCGTCCGCTTCTTCGCCGGCACGCGCTCGTCAAAGAACGACTCGACCGCGGGCAGCGACTCGTCGCTCCGCAGCACCCGCCGCGCGTAGTCCCGGAAGAATACCTCAGGCCCCACCCCCTGACGCCTGGGCTCGGCCGCTTTCGCGGTCGCCTCGGCCCGGAGCGTCCGAGCGCGTTTCTCGAGCCAGACCAACCCCGTCAAATCGCTGCCCTCGGGCAGCAGCCGCCTGGCCCGCCTGCAACCACGCAGAAGAGCATCGTACCCCAAGCACGCCCCGAGAAAATCCTTCTGCGCCCGACGCCGGTCGGCTTGCGCTTTCAGACGCCCCAGGGCCGCGACGGCGTCCCGGGCCGGGGCCAGATCGTCCGCCAACGGACCCGGCCGGTCGTTCAGCCTTTTCAAGCGGATCGCCCGCTGCTCCCGAAGTCGACCGAGAATGCGGCCGCTCAGACCGTCCGCCCCGGCCGCGTCCGCCCGATCGAGCGCCTCCCCGAGCCGCCGGTACGCGGCCTCCGCGGACTTCCAGCGCCCGAGAATCTCGTCCGACCGGGTGGTCGCCCAGATGTCGAGCGCCTCGTTCAGGGCCGGGTCGTCCCACCCGGCGGGCTCCGCCGATCGGGCCGACCCGCCGGCAAGGAGGCCCGACGCCAGCGTCAAGACCGCAATCATCCACGCAACGGATCGCATTCCTTTACTCCTCGTCGGGGTCGACCTCGCCGGCCTCGGGTTCCGCCAGCGGATCGGTCAGGTCGTCCTCGGTCCCGACCGTCTTGTCCGGACCCGCCTTCCCGTACTTCTGGTACACCAGGTACCGGTTCGCTCGGAAGATGTGCCCGTCCACCGCCTTGATCGCCACCGCCACGTCGCTGATCGCACGCTGCAGTGACTTCGCGTCCACGTCCGACAGACCGTAGGCCCGCCGCATCAGGTCCAATCCCTCCCGGCACCGACCCGCCGATAGAAGCAGATACGCGCGCCGCCGCAGACCCTCGTAGTTCAACTCGCAACGCTCCATCTCCTTCTCGATGGCCGCCACGCGCTCCGCCGGAAGCTCCAGCGGAACGTCGGCCAAGGGGGCGGCCAGGTCGTCCTGCGTCCCGGGTGTCCCGTCCTTGCCCGCAGGACCCGTGTTCTGGAACCGCAGGTAGGCGTTCGCACGCATCACGTGCCCGTCGATCGCCTTGATCGCCGTCGCCACATCGTAGATCGTTTGCGAAAAGGCGTCCCCCTGGGCCACCGCGTGCCCGCAGCGGAACTCCGCCAACGCCCCCTTCGCGTCGCCCTTCAGGAGCAGGACGTAACCGTGGCCCCGATGATCGGTCACGTCGAGAGTGGCGGTCAGCACGTCCAGCAACTCGTATTCCTTCGCCGCCGGTACCTCGATCTCCGACAACAGGTTCGACAGGTCGTCCTCCGTCCCCCGCTGCTCGTCCGGGCCCGCAGGACCGTACTTCTGGAAGTCCAGGAACGGCTTCACCCGCTTGTTGATGTCCCGGTCCGCCGCCTTGAACGCACGGGCCACCAGGTCCACGCCGGGGTCCATCCGCTCGATGCTCGCGATCCGGAAGCTCCGCTTGGCCTCCGAAATCGCCTCGTCCGTCTTGCCTACCAACATCAGCAGGTTCACGATCTTGCCTTGGGCATCCGACACCTGCTTCATATTCCGGGCGTTCCGGCCCACCAGGCACGTCGCCGTCCGCCACAGCCGGATCGCGGCCTCGAAGTGGCCCTTCTTCGCGATCCGCGTCGCCGTCTGGTTCAGCGAACGGAAGTAGTCGGCGGCCTCCGAGCCGGCCTTCGACCCGTAACCGGGAGCGGAACCGGGATGCTCCCGGGTCGCTCTCGTCAGCGTGGCGAGTGCCTCCTTCACCTCGCCGCTTCGGGCCAGGCACAGCGCCCCGCGAGCATAAGTCAGCCATTGGTGATCCAGTGACCCACACCGCCGGTATACCCGCGCCGCATCGTCGTATTCCCCCGACTCCTCGAGGATCCGGGCTTTCGTGAGCAGGCTCTTCCGCTGAGCTTCGGCATCACCGGCCGCCTTCGCCGCCTCTTCCGCCGCCGACGCGATGCGAAGAGCGCCCGCGTCGTTTTCCGCCGCGGCGTAGAGATCCACCAACCGCAGCAGGAGGGGAAGTCGTTCCGCTCCCTCCGGCAAATCAGCCACGTTCTCCTCGATCTGCTTGCAGCAGGCATTCAGTCGGGCCTTCTGCTGTCGCTTCCGATAAATCGTCGCCACACGGAAGAGCCGCTTGGACGCACCCGCCTTTGCCGCCAGCCTCTGAGCGTCCGCGGCGATGCGAAGGACCGCGTCCCCTTGCCCGGCCTCCGCGTACAGATCGATCAGGCGGAAGCAGGCATCGAGCTTCCCATCCGCAGACTCCAGCAGGGCCAGCCTCTCCTCGATCTTCTTGCAGCACGCGGTCACCCGGTTCGGCTTCTTGGCCCGCCGGTAGTGCCCGGCCGCTTCCAGCAGTACGGACACCTGCTGGGCCGGCGCCTGGAGACCGAGTGCCGCGGTCTCCAGAGCCACACACGCCGCAAGGAGGCCCTCCGAGTGCTTCAGCGCGCGTTCGGCCAAAATCAGCTGACGAAGAATGGGCAGCCTTTCCGCGGCAGAATCGAGCTGCCGCACATGTGCGAGGGCGCCGGCGCAGTTCTTCTTCGCGACCGCCGTCTCTCCCAGTTCCTTGCGGATCCCGGCCAACCCGATCAGCCGCTCGGCCTTGGCGGCCGGTGATGCCAGCTCGTCCATGCCTGTCTCGGCGCGGGCCAGTTCCTTCTTCGCTTTCTCACGGAGCTCTGCGGCCTCGCCGGGTTCTTTCAACCGCTTTCGGGCCTCCGCGAGCTCGAGCAGAAACCGGGCCCGGTCTGCCGCCGACTCCAACTCAGGCAGGAGTTTCTCGACCAAAACGCACATGGCCCGCGCCTTGTCCGGCCGAGCCCTCATCTTCAAGTAGGGATTGGATCTGGAATAGTGGTTCGCAAGGGCCACGGCGGCCAGGATCCGTGCCGAAGGCCAGGCGTCTTCATTTCTCGCGATCTGTTCGAGCCCGCGCTCCGCCCGGTTCCGACTGGGTGCATAGGTAGCGTTCAGACGCCCCTTTTCCAGCAAGCCCCTCACTCGCTTCTCATAGTCCACCTCCCCGGCCCCGGACTCGACGGCCGCGAAGCACAAGAAGCCCAAGCATACCGCAGCCAACATGCCAATCCTCTCGCATCTTTGGTCAAACACTCGTTGATCCTTTCCGGTTCCCGATAGGCTCTCGTCCTTCCGCGCCCTGACCGCAGCCATCCGGGTGAGAGCTACCCTACTCCTAAGATTTGCCAGAATGGCATGAGAGTTCCTTCCTGCAATTGTCCCTAACCCGCCTCCGCGCCCCGGGTCTCCGGGACGTAATTCCAGCATCTACGGCCGAGGACCCAAACGACCTCTCACTCTCGGTCGATCGTGAGTCGCTTTCGTTTGCTCTTGTGCCCCGCTTCGTCGATCGCCCAGTACGTCAGGGTGAAGTTGTTCGGCTTCACGACGATCGGCCCCTTGTACTCCTGTGCCTTCCCGGCATCCCATCGGTAGAGGATCGTCGCCAGACTGCGCGGGGTGAAGAAGACGCTCGCCGGCACGTTCCGGAGGCGCCGCTTCCGCCGCCACCGGAGCCGGATCCGGGGCCTCGCCCCCGAATCCTGCGCCCGCCACCGGATCTCCACCGGTAGCATCGTGCGTTTCAGGACCAGCTCGCGGGACGCCTCGTGCCGGGCGCCCGACATCTTGCCGGTGTCCAGTACCTTTTCACCGCTCACCGCAAGTTCCACCCGCTGGCCGCGCTGTGTCGACAGAACCAGCTCATACACGTCGCTCCGGGGGACGTACAGTCTCCCCGACCACCGGACGGCCCGCATCCGTTTGCGAATCGCTTCGGAGATCTCCGGCAAACGAACGCCCTGCGTTCGCACGTCGGACAGCGGCGCCCCGCCCCGCTCCCGGTTGTCGTACACCCGGCAGCGGAGCCGGCCCGGGGTGAGCACGTAATCGTCGTGCTCGAGAACAATCACCCGGCCGTCCGCCCGGTTCACCTCGTGGGCCCGAACGGTCGGCACCGTGCAGTCCAGCCGGAACTCCTTCCGGTAGACGTTCCTGGTGCCGCCTTTGCGATTCTCCGTGATCGTCAGGGTGTTGATGCTGTTCCCCCGCCGGAAATACGGATCGTGTCGGGCTTCGACCGCCCACCGGTAGGTGAACGTCGTTCCCGGCCCGGCGTCCGCCTTGACCTTCGGGGGGCGCGTGTACCAGCCGTTCTCGCCGTCGGGGTTGGCCGGGATCACCGTGAAGAATGAGTCGGCCACATACGAGAGCCTGACGGCCCCGTCCACCGGGTGGCCCGCCCGGTCCTCCGCCCGCGTGAGCTCGACCGATACCTCCTCCCCGTCCGAGGGGAGGAGGGGGTACGGCCGCGTCTTCGGCGGGGCGAAGGCCAGGACACCTCGTTCCCGGTCGTACGTCATCGCGGGGGATGTCGTCGAATAGGTCTTGTCGTTCACCGTGAGCCGCAGCGAGCGCTCGTTGATCCCGGAGGCGCCGCCGTCGTCGAGGCGGACCCGGATCGGTTCGTCCCACGAACGCCGACCGTCCTCGGGGACCTTCGACAGCAGCGTCGCCGTCGGCGGCTTCGTGTCGACCAGGATCATGTAGTGGTGCGCCCGGCCCCAGTTCCCGCTCTTGTCCACGGCGCGGACGTGGAAATACCAGCGGCCCTCGGCCAGCCCTTTGTAGGTCTTCGTGGTGCCTTTCGCTGTGACGGTCTCCGGGGGCTCCGTCTCTGATTCCCGGTCGAGAACGGCGCCGTACCCGGCGACGCCGTTCTCGTCGTCGGCCGACCACGTGAACGTCGCGTCCGGGCCACCGTACCCGAGGATCCGGAAATTGTCGATCCCGTAGGTCGCACCCCTGGGGCCGGTGTCGCCGAACTCGAGCCGCAGGTACGCCGGCTTGTCCCAGTTGATGAACCGGACCCCGCCGACCTCGACCGGGCCCAGGAGGGAGCGGAGGTCGACCTCCGCACGATGCCAGCGCCCGTCCGCGACCACGCCGGGCAACCGGGTCAGGATCGCCCCCTCGAACTCCTTGTTGCGGCCCGGCAGGTCGTTGAGCTCGATCAATCGCCAACGCCGGTGGTGAATCTGGAGATCCATGTGGACGTCCGGATAGAGGCGATAGTCGAAGCTGATCAGCGGGAAATCCTTCGTCGAGTACGCCGACTCCACCGCCAGCGCGCCGAGGTGGCCGTTGTGCACCTGTTTCTTCAACTGGAGGTATCCGTTCCCGCCGTCCCGCTGAATGGACAGAGCGGCACCGAGCCGGCCGCCGATGTTGCGCCAGTGCTCCGGCTCGCGGGCCGGACCCTCGAACGTGTCCTGGCGGAGGCTGGGATGGGTCGGGCTGGCCACGGCCGGCGGGGGCGGTGCGACCGTATCGCGGTAGGTGACCGTATCCCGCTTCGTCTTGTTCTGCGTGGAGAAGACCGTGACGTCCTCGCCGTCCGACCGGGCCGCGATCACCCCGCGACCGGCATCGCTGTGGTCCCCGACCTCGAACGATCCGACGTAGACGCCGGTCCTCGGTCCCGTCTCCACCAGCTCGAGCTGAAACCCCTTCGGGTCCGTCCGGCTGCGGACCCACCCGAACGCACGGTTCGTCTTCAGGCTCGAGTCCTTGCCGGCCAGCTTGACCGCGAACGTGTCGCCCCGTTCCGCCTCCGGCTTCCCCACGATCTCGACCGAATGGATCACCGACGGCGGCCGCAACCACCGGACCACCGGCGTGGGCTCGGAGGGGGCGCTCGTGTTGCCGGAATCGTCCTCGACCACCGCCCGGAACACGTTCTTGCCGCGCTCGAGCGGGACGCGCTCGAACGTGAACGTGCCGCCCTTCCCGGCGCGACCCGTTGCCACGTCCTTCCCGCCCCGCCGGACCCGCACCGTCGCAAACGGCTCGGCCGTCCCGGACATCGTCACCGCCGACCGCTCGGTCCGCCGCTCGGCGGCCCGAAGCTCGGGGGCCTCCGGCGGGGCGATGTCCGCCATCACGGCGTAGTAGGCGATGTGGCGCGTGATCGACTTGAGCTGGGCGCGAACCGCGTCCTCCTTGACGTCCGGGCGGGCGCCGGGCACGGGCTTCCAGCGGCGCTCGAGCGGGAGGTACGTGTAGATGGAGAGCTTGGTCTCCGGCAGATGCTGCGTCTTGCCGTCGGGGAGAACGCGCTTCAAGCGGGCCGGGTCGTAGTACATGCGCAGGGCCACCGGCTTCAGGAACGTGACCCCCGGTGGCCGAAACTCATAGTACTTGCTAACACGGATCAGGCCCGCGGGCTTCTGGACATCGAGGAGAAGCGGGTTCTTGCGCTCCTCGACGGGCTGGACCGAGGCGAGCATGTAGGCGAGCGGAACGGCGTGTTTCGGGACGTTCAGATACACCTTCTTGTCCCGGCTGTCCACGATGCCCCCGGTCTCCTTCGTCACCGCACGGGCCACGGTCACGACCAGTTGCGTCTCCGCGCGCGCCCCGCTCTCGTCCTCGACGACCAGCCGCAGGGTGTAGACCCCGTTCAGGTTCTTCGTCTGCAGCCACTGCCAGTACGAGGTCAGGCCGGTGTCCCAGGTGTACAGGTTCCCGTACGCGCCGATGTCGGGGTCCCACTCGACCTTGCCCGCGGCCCACGGGTCGAACGGCTCGGGGGTCGTCGAGACGTGGAGCATGTGCCACTTGTCCGGGTCGCGGCCCTCGCCGAACTCCAGGCGAAAGAGCCGGAACTTCGGGGAATCGGCGACGCCGAAGATCGGCACGTTCGAGCGCACGAGTGCCCCGTCCCAGGGGAATGAGATCTTGGCGGTCGGCTCGTCGGCCGCACCCAGGGCGATGCCGGCCAGGGCGACGATAAGTGTCAGCGAACGCACGAGAAGCGCAACAACCGGGCAACTGAGGGCCCGCGCCGGATACGTTGTTCGGCGACCTGCATCTCGACAGGGCATCCCGAACCCCCTCCCTCCTCACTCCCAGTACCTTGTGAACAGGTAATCATGTCAGCACACCTGCGCACTGTCAATGAATTTCTTGGGGCTTTTCCTGTCCACCGTCTGCCAGGAGAACTCGTTCGAGTCCGAGTGGAACAGGACAACCGACGGTGGGCATCGTCCCAGACGCGTCTGCGGGCGGTCATGTTCGGGGCAGGTTACCCCCCAGAGTTCGGACGCGGGCGCTTGACCGGGACCGCTCGTGCCGCCGGCCTTCATGTTTCTTCTCTTTCAGCCGCTTTTCTTCTTGACATATTGGGGCGGGGTGTATAAGTTTCGCATACAGGTTTGCTGCCCCACACCATGTGACGCACATCCGGGGGACGTCGGGGAGCGGCCGGTGGCGGTTGGGTCGGGCGTTGTTTGCGTCTGGTCCTGGCGGCGGATCGAGAACCGGCATAGGGGGATGTTCCGATGGGCTCACGTGTACCTTTACATGTAGCGTTCGTATTGTGCTTTCTGGCGGCATTGTCGTCGTTGGCGTTGGCGTGCGGTGTGTGCGACTACTGTGCGGGCGACCCATCGTACATCCAGGCGGACCGCCGGAGCCGCTGGGTGCTGTCGAAGCGGGGGACGGCGGACCGCCCGGCGGAGTCGGGAGCGACGAGCACGTCCCCCCGGAAGTCCGCCCCCGTTTCGGTGAGCTGGTCGGGTGCCGA
>JAWODX010000395.1:0-8604 GCA_046483085.1 Planctomycetota bacterium | reverse complement strand
TTTGTGTCGTGCCAAAGCGATTATGTCACCCCCTACCTCCAAAGGGAACATGTCACCCCCCCCCCTGGGACCTACGTTCGACCATGATCTCCGTATTCCTTGCGGAGGTCGAAGATGGAGGTGCCGCTCACCGTGACTCCGGTGCAACGACACGAGGTGATCCGCCCGGCGATCGACGGCCGTATGACGAACCAGGAGGCGGCGGCGGCTCTGCGGCTCAGCGTCCGCCAGGTCCAGCGACGCCGCCACGGAGTACCTCAACAAGACCTTCATCCCGCGCTACGCCAAGACGTTCGGTCGCCAGCCGGCTGATCCGACGCCCGCGTGGCGGCCGGTTCCTCGCGGACTGAATCTCAAACAGGTGCTCTGTGCGAAGTACACTCGCACCGTCGCCAACGACAACACCATTCAGTTCCAGGGCGACCGCTATCAACTGACGCCGCCCAAATCGTGCTGTCATCTGTTCCGGGCCAAGGTCGAGGTCCAGCAATGGTTCGACGGTTCGATCCACATCTGGCATCCCGAGCACGGCATGATTCGGAGCGAACTCATCCCGTCAGAAGACGCCAGGCCGGAGGCCGTCCAGTGACAACATTGCATTCGGCCACCCGGTCTGGTTCCGTCGTCCGTGCCGGAGAGTCCGACTACTACTCCGGTGACACGGGCACGGGGATGCGTTCGCTTCGAGCCGCGCATCCCCGACCGTTCCGCTCACGTGCCCGTTGTCCAGGCTGTCGCTTCCCCCTTGTGGGGGAGGGGACCGGAGGGGGGGGGGGGGTGACATACCCTTTGGCAAAGGGGTGACATGTTCCCTTTGGCATGACAGCTCGACCCCGGATTTTCCAGCGCCCAAGACGACGCCGTGTGGTCCGTCGGCCGGCCGATCCCCCTACCGGGCCTTGAACACGTGACTCAGGCCGCCGACCTTCACCTCGAACCCGCCGCCTTCCCGCTCGACCGTACACCTCGGCATGGACGGCGTCTTGGTGTCGGCCGGGTAGAGGACGTTGAGGAAGACCTGCTGCGCCGCCGCGGGATCGGGCCCGGTGAGCTCGACCCGCCATTGGTCGCGCATCACCTTGGGCGCCCCCTCGCCGCCGACTTTCTGGTACACGGGCTCCTCCGGCAGCAGCGTCTTGCAGAAGAGCCGGCCGGGCGGGTTGTCGAACCGGATCATGTGTCCCCGGACCGTCGGCTCGCCGTCGAAGTTGAGCAGCCACCGGGCCTTCGTCTTCCCCGCGATGCGAACGCGGTCGAAGACGATCACGTACTGGTAGCCGAGGAACACGATCTCACGCGTCCACTTGTGCCGCTTCCCCTTGTCGGGCGTCGCGCCGTCGAGCCGGGCGACTGCGCGGGCGTACTCGTCGGTCACCTCGTGCTCGACGATCTTGCCCACCGGCGGGCCGAGCGGCGGGCGCGCCTTCTGGAACTCCTCGAACGAGTTGACCCCGCCCGCCCGGTTCGTGTACGTGATCTGATTCGTGGTCGTGCCGCGCCCGCGGCGGCCGGGCCGCTCGAACACGACCGTGTTCGCGCTCAGCGCGCTCCGGTAGTAGCTGTGCAGCCGCGAGCCGTAGCCGTGGTACGCGCCGGCCTTGTCGGCGAGCGGCTTGTGCTTGAAGATGACGAACTTCCCCTGGTCGGCGCCGCCGTGCATGTCGAGCGAGTCGCCGGCGTGGAAGTGCACGATCGTGTCGTCCGGCTCCCAGCCGGCCCGCCAGAGCGCGTAGCCGTCGATCTCCGGGCTGAACAGCATGCAGCGGTCGAGCTTCTCCAGCGGCGCCGGCTCCACGTCCGGGTCGTTGAAGACGAAGAACTGCCAGACGAACTCGGTGTGGTAGTCGCACGGGTAGTATTTCGGCCAGCGTTTCGCCATGCGGTCCGCCCAGGCCCGGCCGATCCCGTTCCGGTAGAGCCGGGTGACGACGTCGACCTGCATGCGGTACTGGCTGTGCTCCTTCGCGCTGCCCCACCGGTCGCCGTCCTTGAGGAAGTTGCCGTCCGGGTAGGTGCAGTGGATCTGGAAGTAGAGCTGCTTCTGGAGCCAGTCGCCCCGCTCCTCCTTGGTGAACGTCGCGACGTCCCAGTCGGTGCCGTACTGGATCGCGGCTCCCAGGTTCGCGCAGTCGGTGAACATGTGATGCAGCCCGTAGCACGAGCCGGCGGTCCCGCCGTCCTGCGCCTGGCGGATCGTGCACAGGCCGCCCTCGCTGGCGTAGTGCCAGCAGGCGCGGCGGAAGTGCTCGCGTCCGACCGGGCTGTCGCCGAAGATGGCGAGCCCGGCCACCCCGCTGCCCGCGAGCGCCCCCCACCGGCGCGAGTAGAAGACCGTCGACTTCTTCCGCTTCACCCAACGGCCGAGGCCCTGGGCCCAGTCCTCGAGGTGGTGCATCATGAGCCGCCGCGTCACCGGGCCGATGCCGCCGTGGCGGTGCATCCAGTCATAGACGGCGGCCGTGCGCTCGACGCTGATGCCCGCGTAGCTCGGGGTGTTGCCGCGGGCGCGATTGACGCCGGCGTCGACGGCCTCGCACGCCCAGGCCGCGGCGTCGAGTGAGGCGAACTCGTCGCCGGTCAGCAGCCAGAGCAACGTCTGCCCGATGTGCGTCTTCGGCAGCTTGTCCTTCCGCACGCGCCGCTGGTAGTCGGGCCGGCGGAAGTTACGCCGCAGCTCCCGCAGCGTCGGCGCGGTGCCTTCCGTCTCGGTGCTGATGAACACCCGCGGCCGCGCGAGCCGGACCCCGATCCTCAAGTCCTCCACCTTCATCGGCGATGTGTCGATCTTCTGCGGCTTGCCGAGCACCCAGGCGGCGGCGCGGGCGAGGCGCCCGTCGTCGTTCTCGAGCTGCTTCTTCAGGAACGTCCGGGCCTTCGGGCTGCCGATCTGGCCCAGGGCGTAGAGGATCTCGACCTTCGGGGCGTGCTCCGGCTTCTCCCAGGCCTCGAGCAGCAGGTCGACGGCCTCAGGGCCGCCCTGTCGCCCGAGCGAGATCGCGGCCATTTGCTGCGGCTGCACCCACACGCCGTCGCGGTCCGTCGTCCACATCACCAGCGGCTCGAGCGCCTCGACGGCGCCCTCGGCCCGGCACAGGCCCAGACCGATCGCCGCCCCGCGCTTCCGGCGCGGGTCCTTATGCTCGGCTGCTTTTTTCAGGAGCGCCAGACCCTCCGGTCCGCCGATGATCCCCGCCGCCCGGCACGCCCAGACAGCCAGGTAGGCGTGTTCGCCGTCGATGAACGTCTCGAGGACCTTCAGCGCCCGCGGGCCGCCGTGCTCGGCGGAGCCGTAGGTGACGGCGAAGCGGACGGCGTTACGGAACCGCTTGTCGACGTGCGGAGGATCAGCGAGCGTCTCGAGGACCGCCGCGCCCCGGTCGCCGCCGAGCCGGCCGGCGGCCAGCGCCGCGCTGCGGACGACCTCCTCGTGCTTGTCCGCCGCCGCCTTCTCCACGATCTCGGCCGCGTCCGGCAGCGGCAGGTCCACCGCCGCCAGCACGGCCTGGCGCCGGAGCAGCCAGTCCTCCTCCTTCAGTGCCAGCCGCACCAGCTTCACCGTCGCGTCCCGGTCGAGCAGCGCGCAACCGCTCGCGCGGCCGAAGCGGAGCGCGGCCTCCATGCAGGCACGCCGTCGGCCAGCTCGATCCTGCGGGCGGAGCTTGTCGGTGCGCCCGAACCGCGCCAGCACTTCCGCCACCATCGCCTTGTCCTTCGTCCACCCCATCTCCCAGGTGCTCGGGATATCGGCCAGCACTCGTGCGTCCCGTTTCCAGAGCAGCGGCCGGCCGCCGATCCAGTCGAGCTGGAGGCCGCTGTGTTCCGCGACCTGTTCGAGCGCGGCCTTTGCAGCGACACCGTCCTCCAACTCCGGCACGCGGACATCGGCGACGTCGACGAGCCGGCAGACCGGCATCCCGGCCTCGTTCATCCGACGGAGGAACGTGCCGGCCCGGCCGTCGAACGCCCCCAGGTTCAGCGCATCGTCGCCCTGTGACAGACCGGCGCAGCCGGTCAAGGTGACCATCAACGCACACAACAAGATCCATCGACGCAGTCGCATGTCCGTCCCTTTCTTCGAGCGGGAGCGAATTCAGGAGCTCTCACAAAACGGTGGGGCAGACATTGCGGTCTGCCGCGCAGCAGGCAGGAATGCCTTCTCCACCAGGGTTCTGTCAGACGGCCTTATTCTCTTCGCTCCTTGCGGCGTTTCAAGGCGCAAGGGTTGGGTCGACCCCGGGGGGGCCTGCGTCGCCTCCCGCGACCGGTTGTCTCAGTCCGCCGGGGAGACGACCAGGATCCCCCAGGGGTGCAGGGCCGGCACGGCAACGCGAGCGGCGCCGCCCTTTCGGGCCACGTCGAGTTCCGTCGGCGTCACAAGCGCGGAGTAGTCGTTGTGCGCCTCGGCCTTTTCGTGGACGGCCTCGTCGTAGGGGCGCGGGGTCAATAGCTCGGCACGCAGGTTCCGGTCGCCGAAGAACGCCTCTAACCGCAGCACGACCGTCGCCCGTTTCGGGCGGCCGCCCCATTCGACGAGGTGCAGGACGACCGGGGCATCGTTCTGGCCCGGTTTGGCACGAGCGAAGAGACAGAGCCGGCCACTGCCGGTGCCCGACGCGACCGACACCGGCGCTCCATCCGTCGAGGCGCTGGTGGCGACGATCCGGACGAGGTCGTCCACGCCGTCGAAACGTACGGCCGGGCGGCCGTTGACACCGCCGGGCCGGAACGTCGGAGCCGCGGCGCGTTTGCCGCCGGGCAACCTGGCCTGCGGGACGATCGCGGCGTGGCCGGTCCGGGCCGGCCATCGGTGGACCGCCTGGCCTTGCTTGTGAGTCTCGGCGAGTGTCTCCGCCGACAGGTGCAGCACGAGCCGCGGCCCGAGCAGTGTGTCCGGGATCTGCGGCGTCTTTGTTCCGTCCGCGAGGTATTTCCGCTTCAGAGCGGCGTGGAGCGCGCCGAGGCGGTCGGCTGGGAGCTCGCTGCGGAACGCGAGGAGCTCAGCCAGATCGCCCGGATGGTTCCGGTTCCCGCCCTGGAACGGCACGGAGAGGAGCCCGCCGCCGCCGAACGCACCCTTCACGGCGTGATCCTCGTCGGCCCGGCTCCCCGCCGGTTCGCCGTTGCGGTAGATCGTGATGCGGTTCTTCCCGTCGTGAACGAACGTGGTGATCTCGGGCTCGCCGGGCTTCGAGCCGGCCCGTGGCCCGTCCAGGACATTGTACGAGAACCGGCCCCGCATCAGGTACAGCCGGGGGATGCCGCCGTTCCCGTTCGCGGCGTTGCCGCCGACGCCGAAGCCGCTGCCCTTCGCGGCACTGACCATGACGACGGTAAAGGCGCGGCCGGCGAAGAGCTCGTTCGCCAGGTTGTGGCGCACGTTTTTCGCACGCAGTGCGACCGGGATCCAGCTCGCCGCGGCCTCGCAGCCGTCGAGGTATTCCGGCACGGCCCGGACGAAGCCGTACAGGTCGGCGAAGTCCTCCGGCTTGCCGAACAGGCGCGGTTTCCCGACGCCGGTGAACTGGTCCCAGGGCACGATGTAGTTCATCCCGTTCGCGTAGCAGCCGGCGATGGCGAGCCGGATCTCCCGCCGGGACATGTGCGCCCCGCCGGTGTAGATCAGCGCCTTGCCGCGCCGCTCGGCGTCGCGCGCGGCCGACATCAGCGTCTCCGGCTTCAGGTACTTGCGGTAGAACTCGGCCATGCCGAAGTCGAACTGCTTCGCGACCGGGTGCCCCCGGCCGCCGAACCGGGACCGGTTCCACGCCAGGTTGCACGACATGGGGACGCGTTCGCCGATGCGCTCCCGGAACCGCTCGTGCACGTCCTGGAAGAACTTCGCGGCGACCGGGATGGGGGTGCGCTTGCAGGTCGTCGGCTCGTCGCGCTGGATCGAGTCGGCCCCGGCCCGAACCCACGCCACCAGCCGGTCTACGTACCACTTCCGATACGCCTCGTTCTTCATGTCCGCCCAGTAGCGACCGGGCTTCTTGAAGTGATCGAGCCGGGGCTTCCCGTCCCTGTCCTTCATCGCGTGCTGGGGGTTGCGGGTGACGCCACTCGTCGTCCCCTGGAACGACCAGCCGAGGTTCTTGACCTTGCGGATGTAATCGGCGTCGAGGATGTAGGACCAGTCGGCGCGGGTGATGTGGAACGCCTTGCCCGCCTCGATCTCCGCGGCGTTCTCGCGTTTGCGGAACAGGCGCATCGACACGTCGCTCCGCTTCGGCGCGCCGTTCGGCCGCTTGTGCGATTCGGCGAGTTCGCAGAGGCGCCGGACGCTGTCGGCTTTGTTGCCGCCCGTGGGTTCAGCTCCTCGAGTCATAGTGGTAGCTCCGACGAAACACAGGAGGGTGATTGTGCTGCGGACGACTGCCTGGATGCGTCGCGTATTGTGCATAAGGCCCCCTTACTGGAGCTGGTTCAGTTCGCGCCCTCTTCGTCACGGAGGAGGAGTTTGCGGAAGCGCGGCTGGAGCCCGGCTTCCTTGGTCTGCTCCAGTTCCGCTGGCTGCTTGGTCTCGATCTCGAAGTCCCAGTGTCGGATAAGCGCGTCGTCGTCCTTGATCTTCGCAGGCCTTGCCGCGTGCTCCCTGATCTCGGCCGGGCCGAGCGCCCGCTTGTAGAGCCGGACCTCGTCGATCGCTCCGTCGAAGGTGACGAACGCGTCGGGCCGGCGGCCGATGTCGAACGGGCCGCGCCCCGGCCGGCGCTTTCTGTCCACCTTCACCGGCGCCCCCGACGTCCCGTCAAGATACGCGCGGAGGTGCTCGCCGTCGTAGGTCATTGCGAGGTGGTGCCACTCGTCCAGCGTGAGCTTACCCTCGGCCGACGCCCAGTGGTCGTTCTCCTTCGTGCCGCCGATGTTGACCACGGCGCGGGCCGTACGGTCGGCGATCACGATCGCGTAGTGCCCGTCGGTCCACTCGTGGGCATTTTTGCCGGCGATCCAGCGCCGCTTGTCCTTGCCGGTCGGGTACCGGTCGAGCTTCACCCACGCCGCCAACGTCAGCTCCTCCGGCTCGAGCTCGTCCCTGTGCGGGACGGCGAGGTGCGAGCCGGCGCCGTCGCACTTCAGACCGCGCCCGATCTTGCCCCCCGTCGTGAGGAGCTTGATCGACACGAGCTTGTCGTCGAAGGTCATCGTGTCCGGGCTGCAGGCGTTGAACATGTACGGCTTCTGGTTTTTCGACAGGAAGATCGTATTGCCCCGGACCGTGTTCTTCTCCGCCCGGTGAAAGCGGAGCGCGGACTTGGCGATGCTGTGGAGGACGTTGTCCTCGATCCGGATGAGCGAGGTGCCCTGGTCGAGGAACATCCCGTTGCTCTCGGCGCGGCCGGCGTTGGCGGGGACGTCGTGGATGTGGTTGCCGCGCAGGACGGTGCCGGGCTGGCGGCCGAGGGTGTAAATCCCGCCGCCGTCGGACAGGAGCTGCATCACGTGGTGGATGTGGCAGTTCTCGACGAGGTTGTTCGCGCACGCCGTCGGCGTCGTATCCCACCGCCAGCCGATCGAGACGCCGGTGTAGGGCAGGTCGCGGATTTCGCAGTGCCGGATGACCGTCCCGTCCGTGATGCCCGCCCACATGCCGACCGCTCCGTAGAAGACGGCACCGCACTCGTGGATGAAGCAGTTCGAGACGACGTTCTTCTTGAGCAGTTTATCCGGATCCTCTTTCCAGACCGTCCGGCCGTTCTCGACGACTCGGCGGGTCGAGCGCGTTTCGCCGATGTTGACCCCGTTGGCGGCAATGTCGGCGAACTCGCAGCCCTCGATCCGGTTGCGATGCGACCCGCTCCGGAGCGCGAGGCCCGAGCCGCCGAGGTGCGCGAACCGGCATTTTCGGACGGTGCAGTCGACGGCGAACTCGACGTGAGCCGCCGGCGGGATCGGCCTCCGGCCCTGCCGCTTGTCGGGCGCCACCCGCCTGTCGTAAAACGCCGCCTGTCCGCATGACACTCCGAACTCAGGCATCGGCCAGCTCGTATGCTCGAACGTCAGTCCGACGAGGTGAAGGGCCAATGATACCTGTTCTTCTGAATCATCCTGTTTCAAGTATGACCATTTACTATATGTTTTTATACGTCCTTTTGAATCAAAAACATAAGTATAATATTTATTTTTTCTTTTTATACGTTTTGCTCTGTAATTATTTAATCCTGGGTATGATATCCAGTAGTCGTATATTTCTACGATACGTTCTCCTGAAGCTCCAAATCTTGAAGAAAACTGATACATTGCGTTCTTCTGTGCTTTTAGAAAATGTTTATTAAAATCTCTTCTATTATGAAGTTTTGAAAGTTTGCTTTTTCCAACTTCTCTATGACGTTTTATTTTTCCACGTACACTACCTTCAACCAGACAATCAACGAAAACTTCACCGTTCAAAGGAAGAAGACGTTTATTTCCTGTATTCTGGAATCTGTCTATATAAAATCTGGGTTTATTCATCATACATCACCAAGGGTTCTGAGTATTGAAGTGATCCGTCAAATTTTCTTGACCAGGAACGTTTATTATCTTCAATATCCATATTTTTAGGTTGGATTATCTTAGTGTTTGGTTTTATACCTCTATTTATGCTTTCTGAGAGTTTAGTAAATC
>JAWODX010000338.1:0-6267 GCA_046483085.1 Planctomycetota bacterium | reverse complement strand
GACGGCGGCATCTCGCGGCCGTGGGCGACGAAGATGGACTCGACGTGCTCGAGCGCCCGCTGGTCGATCGCCAGGTCTCGCCCGGCCGCCCGGGCCACCGCCTCGCGGGTCCGGTCGTCGTGCGTGGGGCCGATGCCGCCCGTGATGATCACGAGGTCGGACCGCGCGGCGGCCGTCGCCGTCGCCTCGACGATCTCGGACTCCTCGTCTCGCACGGCCCGGTGCGACACGACGTCGATGCCCAGTTCGCCCAGCCGGCGCGACAGCCAGGCCGCGTTCGAGTCGGTGACTTCGCCGGCGACGACTTCGTCGCCGACCGAGAGGATGTCTGCTTGCAGGTCCGGGTTCACCCCGATGGCTCCAGTGACCGGGCTCGCGTTGGGCCGTGAGAGTAACCGTTGCCCGGCCGCCGCGCAAGCGTGAGCGATGGGTCGCCGGACCTCACCTACAGTCGCCCGGACCGCAGGATGCCCCAGGCGAGCCAGACGGAGAGGGCGCCGGCGAGGACGTAGCCGAGGACGCCGGGGAGCGAGATGCCGCGGACCTCGAGGAACCGGGTGCGGATGAGCAGGGACGAGGCGACCAGGAGGGCGGCCACGTAGATGCTGATCGCCAGCCGGTTGCTCGCCTTCTCGAACTCGGTCACCGCCCGGGGCAGGCCCTCGTGCCGGTGACCGATCTCCAACTGCCCCGACTCGGTCTTGCGGATGATGGCCCGGATGTCGCGCGGGATGGTCCGGAGCATGTGGAGGAGGTTGAGGACCTGGAGGCCGGCCGACTTGACGGCGCGTTTCGGATCGATCTTCTGGATCAGGAGCTCTCGGGCCTTGGGCGCGGCCTCTTCCAGGACGTCGAACGAGGGGTCGAGCACACGGGTGACCCCCGAGAGCGAGCCCATGGACTTGGTGAGCAGGACGAGGTCGCGGGGGAGCGAGAGGTCGTTCTGTCGGGCGGTCCGCGTGATCTCGGAGAAGATGCGCCGGGTGTCCATCCGGCCGAGCGGCATGCCGCTGTACTTGTGATAGAGGGCGGTGAGGTCGGTGCTGAGCTGCCGGCGGTCGAACTCGGGGCCGGCCGCGCCCAGCTCGCTCGCCGCGTCGGCCAGGAAATCGATGTCTTCGCTCAGCGTGGCGAGGAGGATGGTGGTGAGCTGGCCCTTCAGCTCGCGGCTCAGATGGCCGACCATGCCGAAGTCGATGATGCCGATCGTCCCGTCGTCGGCCACGACCATGTTGCCCCCGTGCGGGTCGGCGTGGAAGACACCGGTCTGGAAATACTGGGACATGAAACACTCGGCGAGGGTGCGGGCGAGCTCGCTGCGGTCGTGTCCCCGGCGGTCGAGCTCCGCCGTCTCGGTGATCGGGACGCCGCTCAGGCGCTCGACGGTCAGCACGGCCGAGGTGGTCCGGTCCCAGAAGACGCGGGGGGCGCAGACGCCGGGCGTCTCTTGCAGCATGAGGTGGAACTTGGCGGTGTGCGACGCCTCGACGGTGAAATCGAGTTCGTCCCGGACCGCCCGCTCGAACTCGTCGACGATCTGCCGGGGCCGAATCTCGGGCATCTGGTTCTCGGCAATGCGGGCGACGAATCGAAGGATGGCCAGGTCGGAGAAGATGAGATGCTCGATGCCCGGGCGCCGCACCTTCACCATGACATCCGTCCCGTCCTTCAGCCGGGCGCGGTGGACCTGGGCGATGGAGCCGGAGCCGGCGGGGGTCTCGTCGAACGAGTCGAACAGGTCGGCGATCGGGGCCTCGAGTTCCGCCTCGATGGCGTTCACCGCGAGTTGCGAGTCGAACGGGCGGACGCGGTCGCGGAGTTTCTTCAACTCGTTGGCCAGGCTCTCGCCGGCGATGTCCGGCCGGGCGGACAGGATCTGGCCCAGCTTGACGAACGTGGGCCCGAGCTCCTCCAAGGCGTTGACCAGCCGTTTCTCCGGCGAGAGCTCCCGGTCGGTGACGGCGATCCGCTGGGGGAAGAACCGCTTGGCGAAGGGGACGTGTTCGCGGAGGTTGAGCCGGACGAGCACGGCGTTGAAGCCGTGCCGGCCGAAGACCAGCACGATCTCGCCCAGCCGCTTCAGGTTCCGCGGAAGCCTGGCGAAGTCGGGAAGGGCCACCGCACTCCCTTTATCTCAGACCGGTTGATGCCACGTGCCCCTGCCGTTGTCGAAGCCGCCGCCCGGTCTCGCGTCCGGGCCCCGTCCCCGCGGCTCACTCACCGCCGGTGATCCGCGCCTTGACGCCGATCCTGCCGAATTCATCCTGGCACTGCTCCGCCTGCTCCTCGGTCAGGTCCCGGGCCAGGGTGACGACCGTCCGCTTGTTCAGCTCGTCGAGCGCGGCCTCCTCGCTGGTCCCCTGGTAGTAGGCCATCAGCTCAGCCGCGTTCCGCTTCTTCTTCCCGCGGATCTTGCCGACCAGCATGACGCGGTGGCTTCCCTGGCCGCCGACCGGCCGGCCGCGCGGCTCCGCCGCCTCTTCAATGACCTCGACGGCCTCCACCGGCTCTTCCTCGGCCGGATGGGGCTCGGCCACCGCCTCCGCCGCCGGCTCGGCGTCCTCCTCGAGCGGTTCCAGAATCACTTCCTCTTCCTCGCCCCCCCCGCCCGCCGGCTCGGCGGACGGCTGCGGGGACGGCTCGGGAGCGCCCGCGGGTTGCCCCTCCTCGCTGGCCTCGGCCTGGAGCGCCGTCGGCCGGGCCGGCTCGAGGACGCTGAACTGGAGCCGGGCGCCGCAGCTCGGGCAGATCAGGTGTGTGCCCGGCCGCTTTGCCACGTCGGGCAGCAGCGGCCACCGAAGCACCTGCAGCTTGCCCACCGGCTCCGACGTGAGCTCGACCTCGGCGCCGAGCGCTCGCAGGCGAACGGCGTAGGAGCCCACACTCCGCGCCTGCTCCGGCGTCAGGCGCTCCAGCAGGATGAGCGGCGTGTTGCGGGCGATGTTCACCGCGTTGGGCAGATCGAGCGGGAACAGCTTGGTCAGTTCGACGGCCACGGCCCGGAGCGAATCGGGCTGCACGCTCCTGAGGACGAACCGGAACTCCCTCGACGCTGACTTCTGCCCTGTGTCTTCGGACATCTGGCACCTCACGAGATAGGGAAGACGCCGCAATCAGCCTCGGGGATAGTAGCGCCGGGCGCCGGGCCTGTCAAGATCGACGGTCGCCCGCCCGCCGGGGGCGACCGGTCCCGGAACGCCGGCCCGCCGCGCCATTGACTTCTGCGCCGGGCGCTGGTAAGGTAACGATTGCCCCGAGGGAACTGGGGACGTAGCTCAATTGGGAGAGCGCCAGAATCGCACTCTGGAGGTTGTGGGTTCGAGCCCCATCGTCTCCACCAGCCGCACGACGGTGACGGACAAGCGGTCAGGGCATCGGGCCGACCGGGGCCCGGTGCCCTTTCCTGCGCCGGGCGCCGGCTCGGCTCGCCTTACAGAGCGCCGGTGGCTGAGTTGTGGTCCCGAGCCGGCGCGTAGGATCTCGCCGGCGACAGAGCGCCCGCAACGGAGGACGACATGTCGTCGTGGGACGAGATGACCCGGCCGCCGACGGCGCTGAAGCCCAAGGGCTTCCGGATGACGACCGTCCCCCTCGGCCGCGACACGTACAACACGTGCAACCCGGGGATCGGTGACGCCGACGGCGACGGCCTCGACGAGGTCGCCGTGCCGATCATCGAGGACGACCGCTGCCGGATCGCGCTCTACAAAGGCGACGGGTCCGAGCTCTGGCGGCAGGACGACGTCCGGTTCTACAACGACTACTACGGCGACCCGGCCGCCCACGCGGGCAGCCACTGGCACCCCCGCAGCCGCCACCGTCACCTGGTCACCGGCATCTTCGACATCGACGGCGACGGCCGGCCGGAGGTCGTCTGCGCCGACGGACCCGTCTGGGTCCTCGACGCCCGGACCGGCGCGATCAAGGCGGCGATCGACCTCGACGCACACGTGCAGGTCTGGTGCCCGGCGAGGCTGAACGGGCCGGACGAGCCGCCCTCGTTCGTCGGCGGGATCGAGATGCGCGACGGGGCCGGCAGTGCGATCGTGGCAATCGGCACCTCGCTGGGCATCGACCGGCTCGTCCCCGTCGAGGGCCGGAGCTTCGAGGACGCGATCTGGGCGGGCGATGTAGACCGCGACGGCTTCGACGAGGTCATCTTCAGCCCGGCGTCCACCCGCTCGATGTTCCTGATGGACCGCGACGGGCGCATGCGCTGGAGCCGGCGCATCGAGGGGGTGATCGGCGACGACACCCACGTCGACGACCTCCTGATCGATTCCGTCCTGCCCGGCGACGAGCGGCAGATCCTGATGGCGACCGGCCCGGCGCTGCTCGGCCAGGACGGCGAGATCCTCTGGACCCGCGGCGACCGGTACGAGCACGCCCAGCGGGTGCTCGCGGTCCCGCGGCCGGACGATGACGGCAAGGACGTGTACTTCTGCGAGTCGTTCGCCCGGGGAGCGTACCTGCTGGACCACGACGGGAACGAGCGGTGGCGGTACGACGGGTTCCAGCGGCCGCGCCCGGACTACGAGGACGTGCTGCGGTTCCGGCTGACCACCGCCGGCTGCCTGGCCGACTGGTTCGGGGCGGGCCGGCCGGTCATCGTCCAGGCCGAGACGGCCCACGCCCGGCCCGGCGAATTCCCGCTCGACGGCATGGCCACCTGCTATGCGTTCCTGTTCTCGCGAGACGGCGAGGTCCTCGTCACCATCCCGTTCGAGGACCGGATCGACCGGTGGGGCGGGGCGATGTGCGCCCGGCGCGGCCGGTTCTCGTCGCCCGACCGCGACGACCTGGTCATCATCACCCACAGCAGCAGTCGGATGTACCTCGTCCGCTCGGCCTGAGCGCCCGGCAGAGACTATCACTACAACGCTGCTTTTCCTGGCTCCCTGCGCTCCGGCAGCCCCGCGCAATGGCCGGGCAGGCAGAAATGCCTGCCCCACCGGCCAGAGTCCGCCGCATCGGTGGGGCAGACATTCCTGTCTGCCACGATACAGGTGAAGAGTTCCGTATTGTGTTCTTCGCCCGTGCCTTACGCCGATCCGCTTGCGGCACTGTAGCGTTGTAGTGCTATTCCGTCAGGTCGCGGACCTCGATGTGGCTGAAGTTGACGCGGGTGTCGTGGCCGCCGAGGCCGACGCGTTCCACGGGGCGCGGGTCCGGATCGGTCCACCGCAGCACCTCGACGCCGTTGACGAGCGCCCGGATCGCGCGGCCCCGCTTGCTGAGCGAGATGCGGTTCTTGCGCGGCCGATACGGCGCGTGCCCGCCCACGTATTGCATCGGGAACTCGGCGTCCTGGTCGACGGATGCCACCTCCTTCCCGTTCCGATAAAGCACGGTCGCCGTCCGATCCCGCGCGTTCACCTCGAGCCGGTAGCCGCTCGTCTCGTCGGCCGCTGTGCCCAGGTGGACGCAGATGTTGTCGAACGGGTAGTGCACGTGGGTGGGGTGCTCGCTCCAGCCGAACCACTTGCTGTTTTCCTCGATGTTGAATGCGACGAGCGCATCGGGGCCGAACCGCCGCTTGTTCCAGAGCGTGCCGCGGCCGTCCGGGGCGATGAGCGAAATCCAGTGGGACGCGAGCACACAGGCCATTCCGCCGTGGTCCATCCACGTCCCGCCCGACCGCCACCAGTCCGCCTCGCGCCGGTCGAAGCCGTAGAACGCACCGTCCGGTTGCGACCGGGGCACGAGGAATTCGATGTCGTCGAAGAGCGCTCGGCCGGCGGGCACGCGCAGCAGGACTCCGCCGTGGTCGCCCCGGGAGAGGGTCGCGGTTTTCGGTGCCTGGTCGTCGATGGCGGCCTCGATCGTCTCGCCGCGGGCGCTGATTGCGAGGCGGTGCCAGTCTCCGTCGCCGGGGAACTCGAGCGGAAGCCCCGCCGGCGCCTCGGTCGGCCGGGACGTGGCCAGCCGCACGGGGAAGCCCTCGCCGTTGCCGGCGGATTGCTCCTTTTTATTGCATCAAAATGAACTAATCATTGAATCCCTGGAAACCCATGAATTTGAATTGGAATCTTATCTATCAGCGAATGGCAAAATTGACTGGTCTGAAGATGTTCCTTTTTACCAGTTCTTCTTAGAAACAGAAAATCTTTCTCTACAGCATTCCTTATTCAATCAGTTAACTTTTCTAGAAGGATCTTCAGGCACTATAAATAGTGATTTACTAATAGAAAGTCAAAAGCAAGACAGCTCTATTATTAATATTGAGGGGCCATTCAGTGTTAATTCTATAGTAATAGAAGGTTTGTC
>JAWODX010000329.1:0-9824 GCA_046483085.1 Planctomycetota bacterium | reverse complement strand
CTCGGCCACGTCGGTGAGCGGGAACTGGCTGATCTTTATGCCTCTGCCCGGTGCGAGGCGGAACTCGGCCTCGACGGGGTCGGGCGCCTCGATCACGAGCTCGATCCAGTCGAGCGCGACCCAGTGGCCGCCCTCCAGGCCGCTGAAGACGTCGATCGACACATCGAACGTCGACGAGTTCAGCGTGCTCTCCGGCACGTCGAAACTCAACCAGTCCCAGTCGCTGTAAGGGCCGATCGGCGTGGGGGCCGCGGCGAAGGGGAGCGGATCACCCCACGTGTCGGCCGGATCGCCGTTGACGGACCACTCGGCATCCTCGCCGTCGAAGCTCGGTTCGCCGGGGTCGACCAGGCCGGCCATCTCGACATACCCGGAGACGATGTTCTCGGGATCAATCGTGAAGCCTTCCGCCTCGGCATCATCGAGGCTGAAGGTCCACGTGGCGGGGGGCCCGAGTTCGTCGATCAGGTCGCCGGCGCTGTCGCCCCCCTGCCACTCGCTGGCCTCCGAGCTGCCGAAGCCCGGCGCCCCGTTCAGCTCCTTGTGGAAGATGTACTCCCCGGGCATGATGTCGATGATGTCCGGAACGGGATCGGAGAGGGACGAGAGGAGGAGGCGCGGCTCGAGCGGTTCGAGGAGCGGGACGGGCGCCGGGCGCGGGCGGACGGTGCCCCTGCTCCACAGTCCGGGCCAGAACCCGTGAGCGGCGGGGAACGCCGACATACGAGCACTCCGGTCCACGCCAGCCGGTTGTTGCAGCTTCGAGAGTCAGAGCGCACGGAATGGGACGTGCGCCCGTCTTGCCCCGGCCCACTTTAGCCCCCCGGGCGCCGGTCGCCCGAGGAAGCGCCGACGGAAGCGGCCCTTTTCCCTCCCGCTGTTCAGTGTATCTGAGCAGCCATCCGTCGCATGTAGGAGAATCTCTCGCATATCGTATGCGGGCCGGGGTACCCTGTCAAATTAAAATCTGATTTTTTTGGAGGCGAGCCCGACCTCCCTCCCGGCGGCACAGGCCGGGGCCCGCCGTCAGAGTCCCTTGGCCCGCCAGCGCCGGTGGAATTTGTACGCTCCGGCCATCAGGGCCGCCGTGAAGGCGAGCAGCATCAGCGGGCTGAGCCAGAGCGGGAAGTACGTCGGCTGCCCGAACCCGGCGCGGATCATGTCCCCGGCATAGGAGAGCGGCGAGATCGGCGCGACCCACCGCGCCCAGGCGGGCATGTCGGCGATGGGCAGGAAGATCCCGCTGACGAAGAGGAGCGGCAGCCGCACGAGGTTGGAGAGGAGCATGATGTTGGACGGGCTGGCGGCCGGGGGGGCGGCCAGCAGGACGCCGAGCGAGGCGAAGCTCAACGCGCCCAGGACGATGCCGCCCAGCAGCGGGAGGAGCCCGGCGACGGCGGCGTCGGTGAACAGGAGGCCGAGGGCGACGGGGACGACCGAGAGGCAGCTCCCGAAGATGACCCCGCTGCAGATGTCGCCGCCGAGGATGGCGGGCAGTGCGAGCGGGGTGGAGATCAGCCGCTCGTAGGTCCTGGCCCGGCGTTCCCACGGGGTGACGAGCGGGCCGATGGCGCTGGCGGTGAACCACAGGGCCATGGCGACCATGCCGGGGACGACGTTCTCGGCGGCGATGGGCCGGCCCATCTTGAACGCGAGGAAGAAGAAGACCGGGAAGAGGACCCCGAAGATGAGCACCGGGGGCTTGAGGTAGTAGAGCAGGGCGTTCTTCTTCACGATGACCAGTGTGCCGTACGCCTGGCGCTGCCACGTCCCCACGTCTTCGCGATGTGCCGTCATCGGGTCGCTCCCTCCTTCGGCTCGCCGGTGAAGCTGAGGAACACGTCTTCGAGGCTCGGCTTGCGGGTGCACAGGTGCCGGATCTCGAGGCCGTTCTCGGCGGCGAAGCGGGCGACCTCGCCGGCCAGGCGCCCGGGCGACTCGGTGTAGGGCCGGACCGGACCGTCGTCGGAGCCGACGCGCGAGACGCCGGGCAGGCGCCCGAGCTCGGCGGCGTCGGGCGGGCCGCCGCCGAATGCCACCTCGACGTACTGGCTCGACTGGATGGCGGACCGGAGCCGGGCGGGTTCGTCGATGGCGACGATCCGCCCCTCGTCGATAATCGCCACGCGGGAACACATCTCCTCCGCCTCGTCCATGTTGTGGGTGGTGAGGAAGACGGTGAGGCCGTCGTCGTTGAGCTCCCGGACGATGCTTCGGATCAGCCGGGCGCTCTGGACGTCGAGCCCGCTGGTCGGCTCGTCGAGGAAGAGGATCTCGGGCCGGGCGATGAGGGCCGTGCAGAGCAGGAGCCGCTGCCGGAGCCCCTTGGAGAGCGCCCGGGCCTTGTGGCGGCGTCGGTCCAGCAGGCCGAGCGCGTCGAGGAGCTCTTCCGCGTGGCGGGTGCGCTCGTGCCGCGGCACGCCGTAGAGCTGCCCCATCAACATGACGTTCTGCCAGAGGGTGAGGTCGGGGTAGACGTTGGCCTCTTCGGGCACGACGGCGAGGTGGGCGCGCGAGAGGATGGCCTCGGCCCGGATGTCGTGATCCTCGATGGTGGCGGTCCCCTCGGTCGGCTCGAGCACGCCGGTGAGCATGCGGACGGTGGTGGTCTTGCCGGCGCCGTTCGGCCCGAGGAAGCCGAAGATCTCGGCTTCGCGGACGTCGAACTCGATCCCGGCCACGGCGGTGAGCGGGCCGAACCGCTTGACCAGGCCGCGGACGTCGATGACGACGGGGCTATCGGGGCTCATCAGGTGCCTCCTTGCTGAACCGGAGCCAGATGCCGAGGCCGGCGTCCGGGTCGTCGGGGCCGAGGCCGCCCTCGCCCAGGACCTCGAAGTCGGGCAGTTCGGCCTCGGCGGCGAGGCGGCGGAACGTGTCGGGGCTGCGCGCCTCGTGGAACCGCCGGAGCGCGTCCGGCCCTTTCTCGGCGACGCCGGCCCGGCGCCGGCGGATGAATTCCCGCCGGGCCCAGCGCGGATACCGGCGGCCGAGCCCACCGCCGATCATGGCCCTGCCGCCGGGCCGCAGCACCCGGTAGATCTCGCGCAGCCCGCCGGCCCGGTCGTCCCAGAAAAAGAACGAGCCCCGGCTGACGGCGGCATCGACCGACTCGTCGGGCAGCGGCAGGTGCTCGACCGTGCCGACGACGGCGGCCACGCGCCCGTCGAGCCCGGCCTGCCGCGCCTGCTGCAGCGCCCGGCCGAGCGCATCGGCGTTCGGGTCGAGCAGGATCACGAGGCCGCCCTGCCGCCGCGCGAGGGCCAGCCCCACTCCGCCGGCCCCGCTGCCGACGTCGAGCCAGACCCCCTCGGGCCCGCCCACGTAGTCGAGCACGTCGAGGGCGACGGTCTCGTAGTAGTCGGGCAGGCGGGCCGGCTTGGCCTTCTTGCCTTGAGCTCGCATCGGCGCGGGATGTCCTCTAGTCGGCCTGCTTGCTCGTGCAGGGATGGCCCTGGACGTCGCCGTGACACTTCCGAATCTGCTCGGGCGAGCAGTCTTCCGGCCGGCCCATCAGGTTTTCCGGCTTCCGGCAGCCATGCTTTTTCTTATTGCCGCACATCGCGTCCTCCTTTCGCCTCTATGCAGCGTCGGGGTCCGGGCCCAGCAGCCCGTCCAACCGCTCCCGCCACGCGGCGAGCGTTTCCTGGTTCAGGCGGTAGTGGACGAAGTAGCCGCGCTTCTCGTCGATGACCAGCCCGGCGTCGCGCATGATTCGGAGGTGCTGCGAGACGGCGCCCTGGGTCACGTCGAGCCGGGCCGCCAGGGCGTTCACACACAACGCCCCGTCCTTGAGGAGCTGCACGATGCGGACGCGGGTATCGACCGAGAGCACCTTCAGCGTCCGGGCGAGTTCCTTGCTGTCAGGCGTCATTTTAGTGTCCGCTAATACACTATCAAGTCCGAGAGGCCCTGTCAAGTCCCCGCACGACTGACTCACCCCCAGTTTCCAGATGCCGTTGTGTGAGCGGCGCTCGCCCCGCTTCCCGAGCCCCCCCCGAAGACGGGCGAGAACAGGCCCGCGCCTGAGCACGCCTGTCGGAGGCAGCGTGCTTTTGCCCCGGTGTCGACCTCATGCGGGCGGCGTCAACCCGCTCCGCCGTCCCTCCTGGAAGCATCATGCAAAATTCCCACCTCGGATATTTGCATGATGGTCCGGCGCACGTAGAGAGGGGCGGAGGCGGGGCGTGGGCCCGGGCCTGTCGGCCGTCGCGAAGGCCGGGGGAACAGGCCTCGACGGCTCCGGCCTGCAAACCAAACCGGGGTGAGTCAGACGGCACGACCTGTCTGGGGGAATCGGGTTGGGGAAGATCGTCGCTTGAGCGTGGCCGGCGTGCGGGCGGGGGTCTACGAGGCGCCTTCCGCGCCGGGCGCGGGGACGGCGGTCTTGTGGCGGATGATGTCGCCTTCGAGCATGTAGATGACGTCCTGGGCGATGTTGGTGGCGTGGTCGGCGATGCGTTCGAGCCCGCGGGAGACGGTGAAGAAGTTGATGAGGGTGGGGCATCGGACGGGGGTGCGGAGCATCTCGCTGAGCACCTCGTCGTAGACGTCGCGGTTCAGGTCGTCGACCTGGTCGTCGGAGCCGATGACGTCGCGTGCCAGGTCGGAGTCGAAGTTGACGAGTGCGTCGAGGCTCTTCTTGAGCATGAGCTTGACCTGTTCGCACATGTCCTGGACGTCGAAGGGGAGTTCGACGGGGTCGCTGCTGGCGAGTGCGACGGCCCGTTCGGCGATGTTGCCGGCGAGGTCGCCGATCCGCTCGAGGTCGTTGTTGATCTTGAGGACGGAGACGATGAAGCGGAGGTCGATGGCGACGGGCTGGTGGAGGGCGAGGATCTTGAGCCCTTCCTCTTCGACGTCGATCTCCATCTGGTCGATCTCGGCGTCCCGTTCGATGACGGTCTGTGCGAGCTTGTCGTCGCGGTCGGTGATGGCGCGGACCGCGTTGTGGAGGTTCTCCTCGACGAGTGCGCCGAGCGCGAGGATGAGTCTCTTGAGCTTGCCGATCTCTTTCTGAAGGACTCGTGCCATGGGTCCATTCCCTCCCGGGTGTCTGTTTCGGGCGGGCCGCTGCCGGCTCCGCCGGTGGCGATCGGTCTGGCCGGGCGGGTCCTGCGGTCGATCAGCCGAACCGCCCGGTGATGTATTCCTCGGTCTGCTTCTCTCTGGGTTTCGTGAACAGTTGTTTGGTGGCGCCGAACTCGATGAGCCGGCCTTCGTAGAGGAAGGCGGTGAAGTCGGAGACGCGGGCGGCCTGCTGCATGTTGTGGGTGACGATGATGATGGTGTAGTCGCCGCGCAGCTCGCCGACGAGGTCCTCGATGCGGGCGGTCGACTGGGGGTCGAGGGCCGAGGTGGGCTCGTCCATGAGGAGGATGTCGGGATTGACGGCGAGCGAGCGGGCGATGCAGAGCCGCTGCTGCTGGCCGCCGGAGAGGCCGAGCGCGTTCTGGTTGAGCCGGTCCTTCACCTCGTCCCACAGGGCGGCCTTCATGAGGCTTCGCTCGACGATCTGGGTCAGTTTCGACTTGCTTCGGATCCCGCCCAGGCGGGGCCCATAGGCGATGTTGTCGAACACGGACTTGGGGAACGGGTTCGGTTTCTGGAAGACCATGCCGATCCGGCGGCGGAGGGCGACCACGTCGAGGTGCTTGCTGTAGATGTCCTGCCCCTCGAACAGCAGCTTTCCCTCGGTGAAGCAGCGGGGGATGAGGTCGTTCATGCGGTTGATGGCGCGGAGGAAGGTGCTCTTGCCGCAGCCGCTGGGGCCGATGATGGCGGTGACGAATCGGGCGGGGATGCTGAAGCTGACCTTTTCGACCGCCTCGTTGTCGGCGTAGAAGACGGAGAACGATTCGGCGACGACGTGCTGCTCGCCTTCGCCCGCCTCCATCTCCGGCTTGTCGGCGACAATGCTCTCTTCGACCTTGAGCATGCGGGCTACCCTCTCAGTTTCTTCGAGACTTTCGCACGAAGAACGAGTGCCGTTGCATTCAGCAGGAGCACAAGCGTGACCAGCGTGAAGACCATTCCGAACTGGACATGCCGCAGTTCCTCGACCATTGTATTCTCTTTGACGAGATTGTAAATGCTCCAGGGCAGGGCGGGGGTGCCCTGGGTGAACGCGTCGCGGAGGCTGCTGAGGGGCGGCGCGAGGCTCCAGGCGGCGGTGAAGATGATGGGCGCGGTCTCGCCGGCGGCCCGGCCCATGCTGATCACGATCCCCGTCAGGATGCCGGGCAGCGCGGCGGGCAGCAGGACGGTGATGACCGTGCGCCACTTGCTCGCCCCGAGGCTGAGGGCCGCCTCCTTGTACGTCCTGGGCACGGCGCGGATCGCCTCCTCGGAGGCGCGGATGATGATGGGCAGGACGAGGAGGCCGAGGGTGAGCGAGCCGGCGAGCACGCTCTTGCTCCTGGAGACCTTGATCGTCCCGATGAAGAAGGCGAGCCCGAAGAGGCCGAACACGATGCTGGGGACGCCGGCGAGGGTGTTGACGCAGGAGCGGAGCAGGCGGATGAACCGGTTGTCGCCGGCGTACTCGACGAAGTAGATGGCGGCGATGACGCCCATGGGGACGGCGAAGATCATCGCCCCGGTCGCCAGACAGAATGTGCCGACGAGCTCGGCCCAGATGCCGCCGAACGCGTGCGAGTCGACCTGCTTGTCGGTGAGGAACTGGGGGTAGAAGGTGAACTCCGACCGGACGAGGTCCTCGAAGTGCTCGTCGATGGTCGGGATCAGTCCCTCCAGCTCGGTCCCGGCGAACTGCTCCGCCCGCTCGACGTAATACTTGACCGACTCGTCGCCGGAGTGGTCCCAGCGCTCGAGGTAGATGAGCTCGTGCCGTTTCACCTTGGCCCGGTCCCAGCGGGTCGCCCCGTACTGGTCGCGTTTGAGGGGCGGGTCCTCGCCGGGGAAGGGGCCGAAGAGCTCGCTCAGCTTCTCCTTCAGGTCCTCCAGGTTGTCGCGGTACCGGGCGTAGGCGGCCCAGTCGCGGGCCTTGAGCTCGGCCTCGAACCGGGTGACCGGTTCGAAGACGAGCCGTCTGCGGAGCTCCTGGACCTCCTGGTATTCCTTCATCACCTCATCGCGGTCGCCGCGTTCGAATTGCTGGAGCGACATGATGCGGTAGTCGGCGGTGCCGTAGAAGAGGAAGGCGTCGAGCCCGCGGATCATCATCGGCCCGAGGATGATGAGGAGGGCGGCGGCCATGCAGGCGATGGACACGATCCCCACCCCGGAGAACGATCGGTCGAGGAGTTTTCTGGTTTCGAGTCGCATGGCTCCAAACGTCTCCGATTCGGTCGCGGTCAGGTCCGCGCCGCCGGTCGACTTCGGGTCCTCATTCGCCCTGCAGTTTCTTGCGCGTCCGGGTCACGGCCCATTCGCTGATCAGGTTGCAGACGAAGCAGAAGACGAGCAGGCAGAATCCGAGTGCGAAGAGACTGCGGTAATGGAGAGCGGCCGACAACTGGTCGGTCTCGCCCATCTCGGCGGCGATCGTCGCGGTCAGCGTCCGATACGGTTTCAGGTAATTGAACCATTCGGACGGCGGCTGCAGGGCGTTGCCCGCGGCCATCCACACGGCCATCGTCTCGCCCACCGCGCGCATCACGCCGAGGATCACGGCGGCGCAGATACCGCTGCTCGCCGCCGGGACGACCACCCGCATCATGGTCTCGGCCCGGGTGGCGCCCAGCGCGTAGCTGCCCTCGCGCAGCTCGCGCCCGACGGCCTGAAGTGCGTCCTCCGACACGCTGACGACGGTCGGCAGGGCCATCACCGCCAGGATGAGGCTGGCGTTCAGCGCGTTGACCCCGCGGATGAACGGCAGGTTCCGGAGGTAGCCGCCCAGTATCCACAGCAGGCCGAACGTGACCCCGGCCAGCACGATCATCGCCACGACCCGGGCGAACGCCCGGGTCTTCGCCTCCGGCACCCACGAGGTCACGATGTCCCCGGCCACCACGGCGCACAGAGCCCCGATGGGCGCGCCGACCACCCACATCAGCGTTTCCAGGAGCGCGCCACCGTGCTCGTTGAGGACGGGGGCGAAGACGACCAGGGCGAAGAACCCGTATGCCACGGACGGGATGGCGGCGAGGATTTCGATGACCGGCTTGACGGCCTGGCGGACCGAGAAGGGCAGCACGTCGCTCAGGCAGATGGCCGCCGACACGCCCAGCGGGACGGCCACCACGATCGCACCCAGGGTCACCATCACGCTGCCGATGAAGAGGGACAGCGCCCCGAACGACAGGGGCGTTTCCGTCGGGTGCCACTTGATGCTGCCGAAGAACTCGCCGACCCGGTCGAGGACACCGCCCAGCGACTCCAGCCCGCTCCAGAAGAAGGGGAGCCCGTTGACCCCGATGAAGTAGAAGATGAACAGGACGGCGATGGCGGAGGCCGAGGTGACGACCAGCAGGAAGCTGTTGCCGAGGAGGGCGCCGACCTTGTGGAGCAGCTCCGCCCGCCGGCTGAGCATCAGGTCTTCGGCGGCGCCGGGCGGCAGGTCTTCGCCGGTGACCTCGGCCATGGGCGGCTATCTCCTGCGAGGGACTCCTGCGGGGCAAGGGGCCTCGCGGCTAAGGGAACGAGAGGGTTCGGGGCGGCGAAAGCCTCGAACCCTCTCGCGGTCCTGCATGGCGGGCCGTCCGATCAGTAGTTGGTCGCCGGGATGAAGCCGACGGCTTCCACGATCCTCTGACCGTTCTTGCTCAGATGCAGGGTGACCACCCGGTAGACGTGGCTGCCGAGCTTCGGATAGCCGTTCGTCCACATGAAGAGCGGCCGGGAGATCGGGTACTGGCCGGACCGGACGGTGCCCTTCGACGGAAGGATGCCGTTGACCTTGCAGGCCTTGACCGTGTTGTCGACGTAGCCCAGGCCGACGTAGGCGATGGCCGCCTTGTTGTTGCGCACCCGCTGGCGGGCGTCGGTGTTGCTGGCCACCCGCTCGGTGCCGGTCACCATCTTCTCCTTCTTCATGACCAGGTTGTGGAACGTCTCGAACGTCCCGCTGCTCGAGTCACGGCTGACACGGACGATCTCCATGTCACGGCCGCCGACGTCCTTCCAGTTGGTGATCTCGCCCTTGTAGATCGCCTTGATCTTGTCCATCGTCAGCTTGCCGACCGGATTGCTCGGGCTGACGATGATGGCGATCCCGTCGAGGGCGACGACGTGGGCAACGGGATAGATGCCCTTCTCGACCGCCGCCTGGAACTCCTTGGGCTTCATGGGCCGCGACGTGTTGGCGATGTCGCAGTCGCCGCGGACCAGGGCCTTGGCGCCGTTCCCGCTGCCCGACTCGCCGACCATGATCTGCACGCCCTTGTTCTGGTCCATGTAGTACTCGGCAAAGGCCTTGGCGATCGGGCCGACGGTCGTCGAGCCTTCCATCACGATCTTGGTCCCTGCGGCTTCGGCCCGGGCGAACAGTCCGCCACAGATGACGGCCGCAACCGCAACTCCGATGACAGCACACTTCAACTTACCCATCGAACGTCCTCCTTTCCCGTCCATCGCTGTCCCCATTCTACCCCGGGGGGACCGACCGGGTGTGAGCATCGTGTTAGGATTCCGCAAAGCTCCTGTGAGCGGCTCGTGAGCCGGACCCGCCGGGAGCCGCGGATGCGGGGGCCGGGCCGCTGCTGACAACGGCCCGGCCCGGTCCGCCGCACGTTGTCAGCGATCGCTGCCGATCAACCACTGATCGAAACCGTACTCACCTTAACAAAGCTGAAGATATACTTTTTCAGGTTCGAATGAGGCGGGACCTTCGTGATTTCGTTCCAATTCGTGATGCTTTGGGC
>JAWODX010000314.1:0-3738 GCA_046483085.1 Planctomycetota bacterium | reverse complement strand
CCGTTGCACGAGTTGAGCACGCCGTGGTAGATCACCAGCCACCCGTCGGTGGTCTCGATGGGGACGGGGCCGGCGCCGATCTTCGTCCCCTGCCAGCCGCCCGCCGTCTTCATCACGATCCGATGCTGCCCCCAGTGGACGAGGTCCGGGCTCCGGCTCAGGTAGATGTTGCCGAACGTGTTGTGCCCGGGGCCGCCGGGGCGATGCAGCAGGACGTAGCTGCCGTTGATCTTCCGCGGGAAGAGCACGCCGTTCCGGTTGAACGGGACGAACGCGTTTTCGAGCTGGTGGAACTCCCGGAAGTCGGCCGTCCAGCCCATGCCGATGGTCGGGCCGCCGTAGCTGTTGCACCAGATCACGTAGTAGCGGTCGTCCAGCCTGACGACGCGCGGGTCATAGCCGAAGGCGTGTGTCTGGCCGGTCGGCCCGGGCTCGGCGAACTCGATCACCTCATCCTCGATCTCCCAGTCGATGCCGTCCTCGCTGCGCCCCGCGTGGAGAGCCATCGTCCGGGATCGGTCGTCGCAGCGGAACACCCCGGCGAAGGCCCCCTCGAACGGCACGGCGGCGCTGTTGAAGATACTGTTCGACGACGGGATCAGGTCGCGCGGGATGATCGGGTTCCCGCTGTAGCGCCAGCACACGTCCTTGCAGTCCTGCGGCCTGTCTTCCCACGGCAGGTTCGGGATCGGGTCGCCCACCACCGTCTGTGCCATCTGCGCTCCTCCTACTGAACCGGGTCCGATGCGGGAGCCATGATAACCGTTCAGCGGCGGTGGGGAAAGTGTCCCTGGCTGTGCGGATATGACGACGGAGCATTCCCGATAGGCAGGGAGCCTCGGGCGGAGGCCGGCGCGGGGGCCAATTATTGAGCCATGTACTGCCAGAGAAACACCGGGGAGAAACCCCTTTTGAAAAGCGGCTTTCTCCCCGGGCCCCTCTTCCTCAAAACTTCGGGGAAATGCGGTCTGTCAACCGCATTTCCACAGAAGTTCTTGGAGGGGGTGCGGGGGAAGCCTTCTTTCAAGCAGGGGGCCCCCGCGTTCCATTATCCACACAGGGACCAATAAGGAAGGGACAGTGCCGTACGAGGGGGAGGACTCGTACAGCCGCTGTCCCTTCACTTGTTCGGGCAACACACCCGAAACTCGATGAGCGGCCGTTGGCCGGATCCGGCCGCCCATCTTTTCCTCGGCGTGATAAAGTGCAATCCGTGTGCCAGCCGGCGATTACATTTTCCTATCTTTTTGGTGAGACTTCTCAGCCCGCTGTCTAACAAGGCCTTACGTCCCTCCCTCCGCGTCTCCTGAGATGCGCCGGGTTCTTGGCCGTGCTCGGGGCTGTTTCACGAAAGCGTTTCGCTCGTTTCACGTGTCCCGGAGCGAAACGCACCCGACCCCCCAGAGACGTTCCCACCCTCGCTCAAAACCGAACATGTAATGTCCCACGTGGGACATCAGATGTTCGGTTTTGGGGTGTTTTGGCGGGTCGGAGGGTGTGGCGGCAGTGCGCTCGGGGCGTCGGAGCGCGGGACGGAAGACGAAGTACGGCCGGGGCCGGGGCGGCTCAGGGGGTGCGGTACTTGGGCCAGGTGATGTCGAGCTCTTTCATTCGCCGCCAGAGGGTGGTGCGGCCGATGCCGAGGCGCCTGGCGGCGGCCGTCTTGTTGCCGTCGGTGGCGGCGAGGGCCGAGAGGATGATCTCGCGCTCGTCCCGGTCGTCGGGCCGGAGGGTCTCTCGGGACGGGGCGTCCGGCTGGCGGCCGGTCGATTCCGGCGGCGGCTCGTCCGCCGTGTGGGTTCTCAGCTCGACGGGCAGATCGGCCAGCCGGAGCTCGGGGCCGGTCGAGCGGACGAGTGCGTGCTCGATGGCGTTCTCGAGCTCGCGCACGTTCCCCGGCCAGTCGTAGTCCATCATCCGCGCCAGGGCGGCGCTGGATACGGAACGGATCGGCTTGTCCATCTTCTCGCGGAACCGCTCGACGAACGCGTCGACGAGCAGCGGGATGTCGTCGCGCCGTTCCCGCAGCGGCGGCAGGTGGACGGGGACCACGCGGAGGCGGTAGTAGAGGTCCTCGCGGAACCCCCCCTGCTTCATGAGTTGCTTCAGGTTGCGATTGGTGGCGGCGATGATGCGCACGTCGCACGTCCGCTGCCGGTTCTCGCCCACGCGCTCGAAGGTCCGTTCCTGGATGACGCGGAGCAGCTTGACCTGGACGGCGGGGCTGATGTCGCCGATCTCGTCGAGGAAGATCGTGCCGCCGTCCGCCGCCTCGAACCGGCCGATCTTGTCGCGGACCGCGCCGGTGAACGCCCCTTTCGCGTGGCCGAAGAGCTCGCTCTCCAGAAGGGTCTCGACCAGCGCGCTGCAATTGACCTGTACGAACGGGTTCCGCGCCCGCCCGCTGTGGAAGTGGATGGCGCGGGCGACGAGCTCCTTGCCCGTGCCGCTCTCGCCCTGGATGGTCACGGTCGCGTCGGTGTCGGCGATCTGGTCGATCAGGCCGAAGATCTCGCGCATCTGGTGGTTCTTGCCGATGATGTTGTGGAACTCGTACCGCTCTTCCAGCTCCTGTCGGAGTTCGTGGAGTTCGGAGATGTCGTGCAGCATGACGGCGACGCGGGCCACCTCGCCCGCCGAGTCGAACAGGGGGACGGCGCGGAGGTTGAGGGTCTTCCGGCGGCCGCTGGGGAACTGGACGGTGGCGTCGCCCGGCCGGCTCGGCCGACCGGTCCGGAACACGGTCCGCACGGTGCAGGGGCGGCGCTGGGAGATAGCGCACCGCACGCCCGAATCGGCGCCGGTGAAGATCCGGTGGCAGGTCTCGCCCACGGCCTCGTCGGCGGGGACGCCGGTGATCCGCTCGGCGGCCTGGTTGAAGAGAGAGATGCGCCGGTCGGGCCCGACGACGAAGATCCCGTCGCTCAGGTGGTCGAGAAGTGGCGCCATCAGGGCGCCGCCGAGGGCGTCTTTCTCGGCCGTGCTCATCGCTGCCGATCAGTGAAACGACACGAATATCGCCTGGTACGGGCACGCCGGCACACAATGCCGACACGCGATACACTTCTCCGAATCGAGGGCCACCTCCCGCGTCCCCGGCTGCACGTACAGGGCGCCGGTCGGACACTGGCCGACGCACGCGCCGCAGTGCGTGCACTTCTCCGGGTCGATGCGGATGTCCTGCTGCAGCGGCTCGATTTGCACCCCGCGGGACTCGAGGAACTCCAGCCCGTCCTCGACGGCCCCGTCCTCCCCGCGAAGCCCCAGGACCATCATCCCATCGCTGTCCTCTTCGATCTCGGCACGCAGCACGCTGAACTCGACGTCGCACTGCTTCGCCAGTTGGCAGATGAGCGGCTGCTCCACGACGCTCCTGGGAAAATGAAGCACGATGCGGTGCGAATACATGGGTCACGCTCCTTCTACGATCTCAATCGCGCCCCAGACTCCGAGCGCCTTGCCGAACGCGATCAGCAGGCCGTCGAGAGCCGCCCGTTCGCGCTCCATGTCCACCGCTCGCTGGACGTCCTCGGCGGAATGGATGCGATTGCCGACCGCCGTGGCTGCGGCGTCCGCCAGCGCCGTGTCCCGCGCGACGGCGACCACCGCGTCGGCCCGTCCGAAGCTCCTGCTCGGCCCGACCGTCCCCGACGACGTGCACACCCCCGCCTCGGTCAGATCGCGGGGGCGGAACCGGAGTTGCCCGCTGAAGGGCGAGCCCTTGCCGGCGAACAGACC
>JAWODX010000298.1:0-8833 GCA_046483085.1 Planctomycetota bacterium | reverse complement strand
GTCAGAAGTCTTCAGCGTCAGCGCGTAGTTGTCGCCCTGCTTGCCCGATTGCACCACCGTCGCCCCTTCGTACACGTACACGTCGTCGGGGAACCCGTCGGGGACCGAGGCGCTGCCGAACACGCCGACGTCGATCTCCGGCTTCTCCTGCTCGGCACGCGTCTCCTCCACTTCCTTCCCTTTCTTCTCCTCACCGTCGCCGCTCTTGCCGCAGCCGGGCAGCGCCAGCGCGAACACGAGGCACAGCAATGCGAGCTTCTTCATCCGACTTCCTCCAGGTTGTCCGGTCCCCGTCTCACTTCCTGCGCCCATTATGTGCCCGGGCCGATCCTTTTCAAGTGTCCGCCGGGGCGGACGCCCTTGACGGCCGCCGCCGCGACCGATACAAACAGGTCTCGAGGTCGAACAGAGGAGGATCGTGCCGAGCCACCGTCGAATGCCGCGCATCCCGGAACCCGGCGAGCGGGTGCCGCTGCTGATCGACACCGACGCCGGCTGCGAGTGCGACGACCAGTACGCCATCGCCCTCGCCATCCACGCGCCCGACCGGTTCGACATCCAGGGCTTCGTGGCCACGCACTTCGGCGATCGCCCGGAGAGCATCGCCGAGGCGAAGGCCGAGATCGAGCGCGTGCTCGAGAAGTCCGGCATGCTCGGCCGCTGGCCCGTGGCCGAAGGCGGCTGGCCGATGGCCTTCAGCGGCGTCCCGTCCGAGTCGGACGGCGTCGAGCTGATCATCGACCGGGCGAAGCGGCACACGCCCGACAACCCGATGTGGATCATGATCCTGGGGCCGACGACGAACACCGCGTCGGCGATCGTCAAGGCGCCCGAGATCTGTGACCGCATCGCCATCCTCTTCCACGGCCGCACCCAGTTCTGGCCGCGGCTGGCCTCGAACAACAACGTCCAAAAAGACCTGACGGCGACCCGGGTTCTCTACCGCTGCCAGGCACCCTTTGTCCTCTTCGACACCGGTACCCACCTGCACGTCTCGGTCGAGGACACCGAGCGGCACCTCGCCCCGTGCGGCGAGATCGGGGCGTACCTGCACGAGCTCCGGATGGCGAACCCGTTCCGCCGCACGATGAAAAAGGGTTTCTTCGACCTCGGCGACGCCGCGTTCCTCCTCGACCCCTCGCTCGGCCGATGGGAGGAGACCGAGACGCCCGAGCTGACGATGGAGTCCACCTGCGACTGGACCACGACCCACGGGCCGATGCTCCGCGTCTACGAGATCGACAACGCCCGCACCTGGCGGCTCCTGTTCCAGCGACTGAAGACAGGGAGGACGGAATGAGGCAGAATCACCGCCTGCGCGGAATGACTCCTATAGGACATATAGGACGTATGGGACCTGTCGGACCTGTCATTGTTCGGCTGGCCGTGGTGTTCTGCGCGCTGGCCGCCGGCCGAGTAGAAATTATCTCAAAAGGTGGGGCGGACATTCCTGTCCGCCATCTGGCAGGCAAGAATGCCTGCCCCACCGATTATTGAGATAGTTAGCCGCTTTGACAGGCCGCCGCCCGCGGCCTACAATTCCGCCTGAAAGACGAGAAGGAATGCCGTGATCAAGCTCGCGGTCGCCGTGGCCACCGCCGACGCCATGCCCGACGCGTTCGTCGTCTGGCGCGGGATCGAGAGCTCGATCCGCAAGGCGGCCGAGTTCGGATACGACGGGATCGAGCTGGCGCTGAAGACCGCCGACCAGGTGGACCCCGACCGGATCGAAGGCCTGCTCGCAGAGCACGGAGTCGAGTGTCCGTGCGTGTCGACCGGCCAGGTCTTCGCCGGGCTGGGGCTCTACTTCACGACGACCGACCCGGCGAAGCGGGCGGACGTCGTCCACGTGTTCCGCGACACGATCGACCTCGCCGCCGCGCTCGGGGCGATGGTCAACATCGGCCGCGCCCGCGGGTTCGTCGAGGACGGCGAGACGCGCGCGGCGGCGGAAGAGCGGTTCATCGACGTGGCCCGCGAACTCGCCGCGTACGCCGAGCCGAAGGGCGTCACGCTCGTGCTCGAGCCGGTGAACCGCTACGAGATCAACTTCGTCAACTCGGTCGCCGAGGGCGCCGAGCTCCTGGAGAAGGTCGGCGCGCCGAACCTGAAACTGATGCCCGACCTGTTCCACATGAACATCGAGGACCCGTCGCTCGGCGGCGTCCTGGAGGAGCACGCGCAGCACGTCGCGTACGTCCACTTCGCCGACTCGAACCGGCTCGCGCCCGGGCAGGGCCACACCGACTTCCGCGCCGTGCTCGAATCGCTGAAGCGGATCGGGTACGATGGCTGGGGCTCGGTCGAGATTCTGCCGAAGCCCGATCCCGACACCGCCGCCCGGCAGGCGATCGAGTACCTGAAGCCGCTGGTGGCGGAAGTTTATGCGTAGAGATCATTACACAAAGACACGAAGGCACGAAGACACAAAGGGCCCCGTTGTGCCTTCGTGTCTTTGTGCCTTTGTGTTCGGAGAAGGACGACCGACGGATGACTGACTTCGAGCAGATGAAGCGCGACTGCCGGCGCCTGCGGAACGAGATCGTCGACACGATCCACCGGGCGAAGAGCGGCCACACCGGCGGCTCGCTCTCCTGCGTCGAGATCCTCTGGTCGCTCTACACCGAGATCCTCCGCTACCGGCCGGGCGAGCCCGACTGGCCCGACCGCGACCGGTTCGTCCTCTCGAAGGGGCACGCGGCGCCGACCCTCTACCACGTGCTCGCCGACAAGGGCTACTACGACAAGTCGCTGCTGGGCGACTTCCGGCGGGCCGGGTCGATGTTCCAGGGCCATCCGGACATGACCCGCGTGCCCGGCGTCGAGATCTCGTCCGGCTCGCTGGGCATGGGCATCTCGGTCGGCGTCGGCATGTGCCTGGCCGGCAGGCTGAGCGGGCGGGAGTACAAGGTGTACGTGCTCGTCGGCGACGGCGAGCTCGACGAGGGGCAGAACTGGGAGGCGATGGCCGCAGCGAACAAGTGGGCGCTCGGCCACCTGGTCGTCATTGTCGATCGCAACGGCGTGCAGCTCGACGGGCCAACCGACGAGATCATGCCGCTCCGCGACCTCGCCGCGAAAATGCGCGCGTTCGGGCTCGAGACGACCGACTGCGACGGGCACGACTGCGAGGCGATCTGCGGCGCGCTCCGCTGGGCGTCGGGCGACGCGGACGGGCCGCGCGCCGTGATCTGCCGCACGGTGAAGGGCAAGGGCGTGTCGTTCATGGAAGGCAACTACGTCTGGCACGGCAAGCGGATCGGAGACGACGACTACGAGATTGCGAAGAGAGAACTCGCGGAGTGAAGCAAGCACCGAATGACAGGCATCAAATCTCAAACAAGCACCAAATCCCAAACGTCAAAACGACTGGCTCGTGCGAGGGACTGTTTGACATTTCGGCGATTGGAGCTTGTTTGGTATTTGGGGCTTGGTGCTTGAGATTTGAGCTGAGGTGAGCGGAATGGACAGGCGAGCGGTCCCGCAGCGCCTCGTCTTCGGCGAGGCGCTGTGCGAGCTGGGCGAGGAGAACGGGCGGATCGTCGTGCTCGACGCCGACGTGTCGAACTCCACCCAGACGAAACACTTCCGCGCCCGGTTCCCCGAGCGGTTCTTCAACTTCGGCGTGGCCGAGGCGAACATGATGAGCGCCGCCGCCGGGCTCGCCACCTGCGAATACATCCCCGTGGTCAGCACGTTCGCCCTGTTCATCACCATGCGGGCGGGCGACCAGCTCCGCGCCCAGATCGCCGGGCCCCGCCTCAACGTCAAGCTGATCGGCGGCTACGCCGGACTGAGCGACCACGCCGACGGCTCGAGCCACCAGTCGGTCGAAGACCTGGCCGTCGTCCGCGCCGTGCCGAACATCACCGTCCTCTCGCCGTCCGACATCAGCCACACGCGGGCCGCCGTCCGGGCGATGACCGAGACCGACGGTCCGATCTTCCTCCGCATCTCGCGCGAGGCGGTGACCGAGGACTACGGCCCCGACGCCCCGTTCGAGATCGGCCGCGCGGTCACCGTCCGCCAGGGCAGCGACGTGACGATCATCGCCGCCGGGCAGATGGTCCGCCCGGCGCGGGGCGCCGCCGAGCAGCTCGTCGCGCAGGGGATCGACGCCCGCGTGCTCGACATGCACACGATCAAGCCGCTCGACGGCGACGCGGTCGAGGCGGCCGCACGCGAGACCGGCTGCATCGTGACCGTCGAGGAGCACAACATCTACGGCGGGCTGGGCGGCGCCGTCTGCGAGTCCGTCTGCGAGCGGCACCCGGTGCCCGTATTCCGCGTCGGCATCCTCGACCGGTTCGGTGAGACCGGCCCGTACGACGAGATCCTCGCCCGGGCCGGCCTGACCGCGGCGAACATCGCCGCGACCGCCGGGCGCGCGCTGCGAAAGAAATAGGTCCTATAGGCCCCATCAGGCCTGTTGCCGGCGGACAGCCCCGGAACCAGCCGTGCTGGCTGGTCGCGGCGAGCCCCGGATTACGGACGTCGCGCGGCGCCTGTATAATGTGGCCAGAGCGAACGCGCGATTCGACCGACCAGGAGAGGACCGATGACCAACAAACTGGACCGTGCCCGGGCGATGCTCCGCGAGTTCAAGGGCGACCGATATGTCTTCGGGCTCGATTGCCTGGACAACGTCGGCCCGCTGGCCGCGGGCCTGGGCGACCGCGCCGCCGTCGTCGTCGGCGGCTGGGGCAAGGACTGGGGCGAGCCGCTGCACGAGACGATCCGGCGCTCGCTGGCCGAGGCGGGCGTGGAGATCGCCGGCGAGCTCATCCGCGGCTCGCGCCCGAACGCCCCCCGCGAGGACGTGCTGCGCATCAGGGACGAGATCGGGGGCCGGGCCGCCGACTGCCTGCTGGTCGCCGGGTCGGGCAGCACGATCGACGCCGCCAAGTGCGCCGTTGCGATGGTCGTGCTCGGCGACGCGCACCCGGGCTTCGAGGAGTACTTCGGCGTGGGGCAGGTCTCGCGCATGCTCGAGGTCGAGAACGAGAAGATGCTGCCGACGGCCGCCGTCCAGTTCGCGGCCAGCTCCGCCGCGCATCTCACCAAGTACTCGAACATCACCGACCCCGGGGCCGCGCAGAAAAAGCTCATCGTCGACGAGGCGGTCGTGCCCGACCGGGCGCTGTTCGACTACGCGGTGACCAGGACAATGCCGCGCGACCTGACGGCCGACGGCGGGCTCGACGGGATCGCCCATTCGCTCGAGGTGCTCTACGGCGCGAAGGGCGACGTGCTCGACGAGGTCGACCCGATCGCCCTGCTCTCGATCGACCTGATCGTGAAGAACCTGAAGGCGGCGTGCGAGGATCCGGAGGATCTCGCCGCCCGCGAGGCGCTCGGCCTGGGGACCGACCTGGGCGGCTACGCGATCATGATCGGGGGGACGAACGGCGGGCACCTGACCAGCTTCAGCCTCGTCGACGTGCTCTCGCACGGCCGCGCCTGCGCCCTGATGAACCCCTACTACACCGTCTTCTTCGCCCCGGCCATCGAGCACAAGCTGCGCGACGTCGCCGCCATCTTCAAGGAGGCGGGATATCTCGACCCCGACCTCGAGGACCTGGCCGGGCGCGAGCTCGGCGAGGCCGTCGCCGGGGCGATGATCGCGCTCTCGCGCGACATCGGGTTCCCCACGACGCTGTCGGAGGTCGAGGGCTTCGGCGACGAGCACATCGAGCGGGCGTTGACCGCGGCCAAGAACCCGCAGCTCGACATGAAGCTCAAGGCGATGCCCGTCCCGCTCTCGGCAGAGACCGTCGAGGAATACATGCGCCCGATCCTCCAGGCGGCGAAGACCGGCGACTTCGGGCGGATCCGGAACGCGGAGTGACGGCCGCGGGAACGGGACCAATACGTCCCATAGGTCCTATAAGTCCTATAGGACCTATAGGATGAACGCAAAAGACGGCGCGAGCAAGGAGATCGTCATGAGAGTCATCATCGGCAACGACCACGGCGGCTACGAAACCAAGGGCCAGCTCGTCGAGCGCCTCGAAGGCGAGGGCGCCGAGGTGATCGACGTCGGCTGCCACTCCGAAGAGATCGTCCGCTATCCCTATTATGCGCGCAAAGTGGCGGGTGCGGTGGCCCGGGGCGAGGCCGACCGCGGCGTCCTCATCTGCTCGACCGGGATCGGGATGTCGATCGCGGCCAACAAGGTGCGGGGCGTCCGCGCGGCGCTCTGCACCGACACGTACATGGCGAAGATGACCCGCCGGCACAACGACTCGAACGTGCTCTGCCTCGGCGGCAAGATCACCGGGATCTTCGAGGTGATCGACATCGTCGACACCTGGCTGGCCGAGGACTACGAGGGCGGGCGGCACGACATCTCGCTCGGCATCATCGCCGACCAGGAGGCGGAGTACGGCCTGGTCGCGCCCGCGCACGCCGACATTCCCGACGAGCAATAAGAGCGACGCGATGGAAGTCCACTTCCTCTGCGGGCGGGACGAGATCGCGATCGAGGTGCCGGACGGCGCCGAGGTTGTGGCCTCGTGCTTCCCCCCGCCGCCCGGACCGGCCGACGAGACGGTGCTCTCGGCCGTGCGCGATGCGATCGAGGCTCCGCCGCTGGGCGACGCGCTCGCCGACCGCCGGCCCGGCGACGTCGCGGTCGTCGTCTCCGACGTCACCCGCCCGATCCCCTACGCCGCGTTCCTGCCCGGGCTGCTCGCCGAGATCGAGAGCGCGGGCGTGCCGCGCGACGAGATCGTCGTCCTGATCGCGACCGGCATGCACCGGCCGAGCACGCCCGCCGAGCGGGTCGAGATGTTCGGCCAGCACGTAGCGGCGAATTACCGGATCGAGGACCACCGGGCCGAGGACGACGCGTCGCTCGTCGAGCTGCCCGCCCCGAGCCGGTCGGGGGCGACCGTCCGCCTGAACCGGCGGTTCGTGGAGGCCGGCTTCCGGCTGATCACCGGCCTGGTCGAGCCGCACTTCATGGCCGGGTTCTCGGGCGGGCGCAAGGCGGTCTGCCCCGGGCTCGCGGCGCTGGAGACGGTCCGGAACTTCCACGGCCCCGCGTTCCTCGCCGATCCGGCGGCGACGAACGGGCGGCTCCACGGCAACCCGCTGCACGAGGAGGCGCGGAGCATCGCCCGGATGGCCGGCGTCGATTTCTCGCTGAACGTTGTGCTCGACCGGGCGCGGCGCGTCGTCGGCGCGTTCGCCGGCGAGCTCGAGGCGGCGCACGACGAGGCGTGCCGACTCGCCGCGGCCGCCACCTGCCGCCGGGTCGCCAGGCCCGCCGACGTAGTGATCACGTCCAGCGGCGGATACCCGCTCGACGCCACGTTCTACCAGTGTGTAAAGGGCATCGTCTCGTGCCTGCCCGCGGTCCGGGGCGGCGGCGCGATCGTCGCGTTCGGCGCCTGCTCCGAGGGGATCGGCAGCCCGGAGTACACGGCGCTGATGGAGCGCTACGCCGGCCGCTGGCGCGAGTTCCTCGCCGACATCCGCCGCGGCGAGGCGTTCGTCAGGGACCAGTGGCAGTTCCAGATGCAGTGCCGGGCGCTCGACAAGGTCGGCGAGGGCAACCTGCACTTCGTGACCGACGGGCTGGACGCCGCGGCGCTCGGCCGGCTGTCCGTCATGCCCCACGCCGTCGGGCCGGGCCGGCTCCGCCCCGCGGTGCAGTCGCTGGTCGACTCGCTGCTCTCCGAGAGTACCCGCGTCGCCGTCTTCCCCGAAGGCCCCTACTGCGTCGCCGTGTAGGCGTTGTCTGCCAACCGACGTCGGCTGCCCCGTTGTCCGCATTGACAGGCACAAATGCCTGTCGTACCGACACAGGAGGGGGCTGTGGTGGGGCAGACATTCCTGTCTGCCCGGTTATTCGACCGCGCCTAACCGGCACTTCCGTACCGGCCGAACGCCCACGCCGCGTTCTGCATCGCCACGTAGTTCTCGACGGGGACGTAATCGGCGACCGAGTTTCCGCTGCCGACGGCCCAGCCCCCGCCGGGCGCGCACCGGCGGATGAGCCCGCGGGTGTGCTCGCGCACCTGCCGGGGCGTGAACCGGCTGAGCTTGTCGACGTCGAACCCGCCAAGGATCGCGATCCGGTCGCCCCATCGCCGCTTGATCTCCGGCACCGGCATGATGACGTCCTCGAACGAGTGCTTCGCGTCCCAGCCGCAGTCGATGATGTCGTCCATGACCGCGAGCACGTTGCCACAGGAATGCAGGATGGCGAACTTCCCCTCCGCGTGGACGGCGTCGACGATCCGCCGGTGCCAGGGGAAGACGTAGCGGCGCAGCACCTCGGGCCGCACCGTCGTCTGTGTCTTGAACCCCATGTCGTCGCCCACCACCACCGCCCCGACACTCTCGAACTTGGCGTAGCCGCGGGAGAGCTCGACCAGCCGCGAGCCGACCGCGTCGAACATCTGCTCGACCAGGTCGGGATCGTCGGCCAGCGCGTAGCTCAGCCCCTCGAAGCCCATCAGCCGAAGGACGCGCGCGAACGGGCCGCCCGGGCCGCGCGGCCGGATCTTCATCCCGTCGGGCAGGTGCCGGGCGGTGGCCTCGACATGACGAAAATGCTCGTCGCGGACCTCCGGCCAGGGGTAGGTCTCGAACGCCGCCCGGTTGCGGATCTCGCCCGCCTGAGCCGTCGATGACGACCGTGCTCCGGTCGACGCGGCGCGCTGCTCGGAGGCGGGATGCCGGGGGAAGCGGAAGAGCGAGGTGGCGGCGACGAAGTCGTAGCCGGCCTTGCGGTAGAACTCGCAGCGGAACCTCGCCGACGCGTCCAGGTCCGCCGCGCCCCAGCGCTCCGGCCCCTCGCGCCCGACGACCGCGTCCATGATCG
>JAWODX010000233.1:0-3495 GCA_046483085.1 Planctomycetota bacterium | reverse complement strand
CCGGCGGATGGCGGGGAAGGTCTCGAACGCGCACGCCTCGGCCAGGATGTGCATGCGGTCGCGCAGCCAGCCGCTGGCGAAGACGATCTCGCCGTATGAGAACAGGTCGACCTGGCCGATCATCCGGCTGTACTTCCGCTTGACCCCCTTGGCGAGTGTGGTGATGCGGCCGAACCGGCGGGTGAAGAACGCGAAGACCCGGCTGGTCTCGCTGAAGTCGGTGGCGCGGATCAGGATGGCTTCTGTTTTTTCGTAGGGCATAGCGACCAGTGTTCGCCGGTGCGGGCGAAGTGCGTTTCCAGCAGGTCGAGCAGGTCGCGGTAATCGAGGGTGACCGGCTGCCCGGCCCGGACCAGCTCGCCGGTCAGCCGCGCGTGCAGGTATCGCGCCGTGCGCTCCTTGCACGGGGCGTCGGGCGCCTCGGCGAGCAGTCGTTCGAGGATATCGACCGGGTCCGCGAACGTGAGTTGTCGGCCGCCCGCGGGCGCGGTCTTCCGGCAGTTGACGACGACGTCGTATCCGACGGCTCCGTCGGCGCGGACCTGCTTGAACGTTTCGTGCGATTTGTCGAGCGTCTGGATGGCCTCGACCCGGAGCCCGGCCGACTCGACGCCGCGCCGGATCGCGTTCCACACGTCGGCCCGGGTGTTGTGAAAGACGAGGGTCATCCACCGGCCGGGCCGGAGCACGCGCCGGACCTCGGCGAACGCCGCGGCCATCAGGGCGCCGTAGTCGCCCACGTCCTTCCCCTGGCTCCGGCTCACCACCGCCTCCTCGGTCGGGTCCGTCCGCCAGCCCAGCCAACTCTCCCACAGGAAGTTGAGCTCGGAGTACATGATGTTGTGGCCGAACGGCGGATCGGTGAACACGTAGTCGACCGAATCGTCGGGGAGGGTCGAGAGGTCGGCGGCGCTCTGGGTGGTGATGCAGAGGTCGTGGACGGCGTCGCGGGCGCGATGCGGGCGGAGGTCGGCGGCGGCCCGGCAGAGGGCGCCGATCCGGCGCTGGAACAGCTCGAGCACGTTGATCTCGGCGCTGAGGCTCGGCAGGTACATCGTGCCGATGATCGGGCCGGGGACCATCCGGCGGGTGTGCAGGTACTTGATGAGCCGCGAGGCGCGGACCATGATCGCGGTGACCGCGAACAGCGCGCGGGCGCGGAGTTCGGGCGGGTCGACGCGCCGTGCCGCGTCCCAGAGGGCGGCGAGTGCGGCGCGGTTGCGGGAGGTGAACAGGCCGTCGACGGTGGTCACGCCGCTGCGGCGGACGCGGCTCAGCTCGTCGAGCCCCTCGGGGATCGGGTCGGTCGGATACCAGAACCCGTCGTCGGCGACGTGGGGCGGGTCCCCGGCCGGCGCGTCGACGGTGCCGCAGTCGCCGCGGCATCGGAGGCGTGCGAAGACCGGCCGGGCGCCGGTCTGGTCGCGGAGCTGCTTGCGGAGCTCGGCCCGGCAGGCAGGGCACGGGTACGTCCGCTTCAGGCGCCCGTCGCTCTGCATGGCCGCGTCCCAGAGCACATAGTCCTCGCCGCACCGGGGGCAGCGGAGCACGTCGCTCCAGACCACGTACTTGAGGGCCGCCGGGCTGCCGCACTCGGGGCAGCTCGCTCGGTACATCGGCTCGAGGGTCGGCCGCACGTCGTCGAGGAGCCGCTGGAGCGCGGAGTGCAGCTCGCCGGGATCGAGCGGGGTGGTCTGGTTGTATGCGAGGAAGGTGGCGAACGGCGAGAGGTCGTTGAGGATCGCGCGGCGGCCGAGCCGGAGCGCGGCGACGCCGGTCATTCCGGAGCCGCAGAACGGGTCGAGCACGGTCTCGCCGCGGGCGGTGTAGTGCTCGACGTACGGGCCGACGGCCTCGGGCGGGACCTTGGTGTGGTACATGTGCGCCCGGTAGGCGGGCGAGCCCTTCGTGGCCCGCACGTCGCGGGCGAACGGAGCCGCCACCCGCTTTGCGCTGTGCTCCCCGGCCGCGGCGAACGCCGCCAGGTGCGGGTTCTCGCCGGGCGTCCAGACCGGTGCGGCGTCGAGGGAGATCGTCGTCATCGGGGGTTCAGCCTCTCCGCCAGGGTCGTATATCGGCGGCGGATGCGGTCGTTCCGCACGGCCCGGGCCAGCGCTTTCTTGTCGCCGACGATCACCACCAGCCGGACGCCGCGCGTCACCGCCGTGTAGAGCAGGTTCCGCTGCAGCATTACGTAGTGGTGCGACGTGAGGGTGATGACGACCGCGGGATACTCGCTGCCCTGCGACTTGTGCACCGAGATCGCGTACGCCGTCTGCAGGTTGTCCAGCTCGTCGAACCCGTAGTCGACCGCCTTGTCCTCGAACCGCACGGTGACCCGCTCGGCGATCCGGTCCACGTCGGCCACCCGCCCGATGTCGCCGTTGAAGACGTCCTTGTCGTAGTCGTTCCGGATCTGCATCACCTTGTCGTTCGGGGCGAAGGCGCGCCCGAACCGCTTGATCTCGGGCCGGGCGTCGGGGTTGAGCGCGGCTCGCAGCTCGGCGTTGAGGTTGGTGACGCCGATGAGGCCGCGGTACATGGGCGCCATGACCTGGATGTCGTCGGCGGGGTCGAGCTCGAACCGGCTCGGGATGCGGTCGGTGCAGAGTTCGAGGATGGTGTCGAGGACGGCCTGCGGCTCGTCCCGCTCGATGAAGTAGAACCCCTCGCGGTCGGCGCGGGGCTGCGGCTGGAGGTCGGGCATCCGGCCGTGGTTGATGCGGTGCGCGTTCCAGATGATGGGGCTTCGCTCGGCCTGTCGGAAGATCTGTTCGAGCCGTTTGACGGGGAACTGGCCGGAGCGGATGATGTCGCGCAGGACGTTGCCCGGGCCGACGGACGGGAGCTGGTCGACGTCGCCGACGAGGATGAGGACGGCGGTCCACGGCACGGCGAGCAGCAGGTGCCGCATCAGGGTGATGTCGATCATCGACGTCTCGTCGATGATGACCGCGTCGGCCTCCAGCGGGTTGTCCTGGTTCCTCTGGAACTCGCCGGACCGCGGGTTCCACTTGAGCATGCGGTGGATGGTCTCGGCCTTGTGGCCGGTGGTCTCTTCGGCGCGCTTGGCAGCGCGGCCGGTGGGCGCGGCGAGCCGGACCCGCAGGCCTTTCGCCCGGAGGATGGGGATGATGCAGTTGACGATGGTCGTCTTGCCGACGCCCGGCCCGCCGGTGATGACCGTCACCTTGTGGGTCAGCGCCGCTTTCACCGCCTCGCGTTGCGTCGGGTCGAGCTCGATCCGGTTGCGTTCCTCGGCCCAGGCGACGGCCGCCGGCCCGTCGATCCCGGCGAGCTGCGACTCGGCCGACGCGATGTGGCGGAGCAGCTCGGCCACGACGAACTCGGCCTCGTGGAGTGCCTGCCGGTAGACGGGCTCGCCGGGGAGCTCTTGTTCGACGACGATGCGGCCGCCGCGCTCCTCGTCGGCGATCGCCTGCTCTATCCGGTCGGCGTCGACCTCGAGCAGCTCGGCAGCCCGCGGGACGAGCC
>JAWODX010000222.1:0-3373 GCA_046483085.1 Planctomycetota bacterium | reverse complement strand
ATCCGCGCGGCCGGGCCGACAGGCCTGACCAAGACCGAACTGGGCCGCCAGACGAAGTTCCTGCAGACGAAGGAACGCAACGAGATCATCGCCAGCCTGATCGAGACCGACGAGATCGGAACAGACCAACAAAAGACCGGCGGCGCCCCGAGGAACGTCTATGTCGCACGATGAGCTTATTTGCCTTTTTCACCTTATTTCCCCCCACCTTCCCCATGCACCAGAGAGAGAAGAGGTGCAGAATGAAAGACCGGTAGGAAAAAAGGGTAATAAGTATATCTATCTTCTTATCTCTCTATCCCTTCTTCTCTTACGACTCGACTTATTCCCCCTGGGCCGGGGGAATAAGTGGGAAATAAGGTGTAAAAAGTCCGGCCACCCCGTGGCCCCTGTCGGACCACGTGCTGACGACTCGACCTTCGCCTACCGGTTGGGTACGTGCGGGTCGATCATCGCCCAGCGGCGCCGGACGCGCTTCATGGTCGCCGGCCCCGTCGCCCCTGTTCGCCCTGGGGCTACGGTGTCGCCGCGTGTGCGACCCGGACCGCCCCAGCCGAACGTCCGCTCGATCCGCCCCCCACGGCGCCCACGTGGGCCGACAGGGGCCGACGGGACCGGCACAGAGCAGACGCCGTGCGAGGAGCTATAGCAGACACGATGTTCAGGGCAAATACACCAGCGATGGTAGGAATTGTAAGTAGGTACTTCCCAAGGACTTACGAACGCCGAGGGCGGCGGGAACAGTCGGGCGGTAAGTTATTCTTTCTTTCAAGCGAAAGAACGACGGAAGTGATGATGGCACAGGCACTTATGGCTGGCCCCGGTACGGCCGGGGTCGCAACTGAAGGAGGCAAAGCATGAAGATCGAGATGCGTGACATCGGGAGCGTCCAGCCGTACGAGGGGAACCCCCGCATCAACGACCAGGCGGTGGAGGCCGTGGCGGCGAGCATCAAGGAGTTCGGGTTCAGGCAAGATGAGATATGGGCGCCGATCCCTGGCTATGAAGGGTTGTACGAGGTCTCGTCCTTTGGTCGCGTACGGCGCGCCACCAAGTCGCGGACGGCGCCAGCGGGATACATCCTCAAATCGCGGCTGAGCTGGGATGGGTATGTCAAGTATAGCCTGTTCAAGGCTGGGCGCTATTGGCACACGAAAGGCCACCGGCTGGTCGCGTTGGCCTTTCTCGGCCCCCCGCCGTTCGCCGGCGCTCATGTCGCGCATCAAGACGGGGTGCGCACGAACAATCGCGTCTCGAATCTTCGTTGGGCCACGCCCGCCGAGAACGAGGCAGACAAGCGACGACACGGCACCGCCGTCGGCGCACAGCCCGGCGAACGGCACCACCAGGCAAGACTGACCGCGCACATCGTGGCGAAAATGAGACGCCGCGTCGCCGCCGGCGAGACGATGGCGGCCGTGGCCCGACGCTTTGGCGTGGCAAAGGTCACGGCCTACGACGCCATCGTCGGGAAGACCTGGCAGAGCGTCAAGCAACCCATGCCGCTTCAGCGCAAAAGGAGGACCACCCGATGAAGGTCGAAATGATGAGCTTGGACCGTCTGATCCCTTACGAGAACAATCCCCGTCTGAATGACGGCGCGGTGGATGCTGTGGCACAGTCCGTCCGTGAGTTCGGCTGGAGAGCCCCGATCGTCACCGACGAGAACCTGGTCATCATTTGCGGCCATACTCGGCTCAAGGCGGCCAAGAAACTGGGCCTCAAGAAGGTGCCGGTCCACGTGGCGACGGGACTCACGCCGGCGCAGGTGAAGGCGTACCGGCTGGCCGACAACAAGTCGGCCGAGTTCGCCGAGTGGGATATGGAACTGCTGCCCATCGAGCTGGCCGACCTGCAGACGATGGACTTCGACCTCGATCTGGTCGGGTTCTCCGACGACGAGCTGGCCGAGCTGCTGGAACCGGACGTCCAGGACGGGCTGACCGACCCCGACAACGTGCCCGAGCCGCCGGACGAGGCGGTCACCCAGCCCGGGGACCTGTGGATCCTCGGCGAGCACCGGCTGCTCTGTGGGGACTCGGGCAAGACCGAGGACGTGGACCGGCTGGTGGACGGGGCGGGCATCCAGCTCGTTAATACCGATCCGCCCTACAATGTGAACGTGAATCCTCGAAGCAGCACGGCGATCGCGGCCGGGCAGAGCAACTACTGGGACGGCTCGCTGACCGAAGAAGAGCGCAAGGCCGGGCTCTTGCACCACCAGCAGTTCGACGTCGACCGAGGGGTGACGGACCCGAAGAAGGCGAAGCGGAAGATGCGGCCGAAGGACCGCAAGCTCGAGGGCGACTTCGTGACCGACGAGGAGTTCGACGAGATGCTGCGCGCGTGGTTCGGCCAGATGGCGCGCGTGCTCGAGCCGGGGCGGTCGTTCTACATCTGGGGCGGGTACTCGAATATGAAGAATTACCCCGCCCGGCTGAAGGAAGCCGAGCTCCGATTCGCCCAGGCGATCATCTGGGATAAGGGCCATCCGGTGCTCACCCGTAAAGATTTCCTCTGCTGCTATGAAATCGTTTTTTATGGGTGGCGGGTGGGCGCGGGGCACCAGTTTTTCGGCCCGAACAACGTTCCCGACCTGTGGCATTTGAAGAAGGTGCCGCCGCAGAAGATGATCCACCTGACCGAGAAACCGGTCGAGCTGGCGGTCCGCGCGATGAAGTATTCGTCGCGTGCCGGCGAGAACGTGCTCGACCTGTTCGGCGGGTCCGGCTCGACGCTCATCGGCGCCGAGCAGACCGGGCGGAAGGCGTTCCTGATGGAGCTCGATCCGCTGTACTGCGACGTGATCGTGCAGCGGTACGAGGAGTTCAGCGGCCAGAAGGCCGAGCGGGTGGAGGGCTGATGCTGATGAATGTGGCGACGTCAACGGCCCGCGGTTCAATCCGCCAGCCGCCGCAGGTCTTCGCCGAACCGCTCGTTCACGCGCCGAAGCGCGCGCTCGAATGCCTCGTCGCGGCTCTCGCCGCCCTCGCTCAGTTCGGTGTCTTCGGCCAGCACCTTGAGATAGCCGGCGTAGGCGTAAACCCGGTCGCGGCGCTTGCCGGTGATCTCCTGCAGAATCCCGACCTGGCACAGCACCTTGACCGCCTTGCTCGCCGTCGGCTTGCTCTTGTGGAGCAGGTCCGCTGCGCTGGCCACGGTGACCATCGGGTGCTCCGGCAGCAGGTCGAAGAGACGGATCGCCTGGACCGTCGCCGCCGCACTGCCGAGCAGGGCGCGGCGGTCCTCGCCGGTCAGTTCGAAGAGGCGGCGGGCGGCGCCGACTCCGTCGTCGGCCGCTTCGCGAACGCTCCGCAGGAAGAAGCTCGTCCAGCCCTCCCAGTCGCCGGCCGACCGCACCGAGGACAGGCGG
>JAWODX010000073.1:0-10203 GCA_046483085.1 Planctomycetota bacterium | reverse complement strand
CGGTGCGGAACCCAGGGCATCCGACCCTCCTGAAGACCCGGACTGCCACCTTGCGCCGGGTCCCACGCCGTGGATGCCGCCTCTTCCTGGCCCTGTCTCTCCTGCCGATCATGCTCTCCCCCGGGGGGGGCCCCCGACTGTACGCGTTCGACGCCCGCCATGACGTCTTCCATGAATGCCTTGCGGGCGTCGCGGCCCTGGGCGGCGCCTTCGAGGCGAGCGTCCCGGGCGTCGGCGACGAGCGTCTCGACGTCGCCCCGCAGTTCCTCCATGAACGCGCCGCGATCCTTCCGGGTCTGTGCCCCCATCTCACGCCGCTCGCGCCGCGCTCTGGCGATCAGGGCGGTCGCCTCCTCGCGGAGCTCGCGGACGGATTCGACGAGCTCCTGCCACAGTTCCCGGCGCCGGCCGCGCAGGTCCCGCGCCTGTTCGGCCAGGCGTTCCATTTCTTCCTTCAAGCTTGCCATCTTGCTCCTCCTTCCCGTCGTGCGTGAACACCGTTTTCACCTTGCAGCCGCCCGCCAGGCGGGCCCGGTGAGTCGAGGGCCCGCCCGGCCGGACGTCTGTTTCGATCGATGGGAGCGATCCTTACGCCGGAGCCGCGGCGGACGCGGTCAGGCCGATCGCCTCGGCGTACTTCAGGTAGGTCTCGACCGACGCCACGACGACACGGGCTTCCACAGAGAGAAGCTCGATGCCGACGAGCGACACCTTGGCCCAGGCATCAATCACGATACCTCGGTCCAGGATCCGGTCGACCACCTCCGCCAGACTGGAACTGTCCGTCGATTTCTGCACCTTCGCCATTCGTTCTCACCTCCTTTCGCGGCGTTAAAGGGATCTTCTTTCCCTCCCAGGCGAGGGCTCACGCTTCCGGACATCGCCGTCCGGGTCCCTCGCACACTCGGTTGTCTCCTGTCATTGCGGCCTACACGCACTGCAATGTCCATGCCAAAACGGCCCGCAAACGCAGCGAACTCATAAGTCGCCGACAGCCATTGTGTTATGCCGGTCGTGGCCGCCGGGCGGCGGGGGGCACTTCGGGTGTTATCCAGGGTCCGCTATGGAACGAATTCCAGAAGTATGGAACAGGGTCCACAAGGTGGCTTCCCAAACGATCGGGTACCGCGGCGGTCCGCCCAGCACGACGAGTTGCTCTGGCAAGGCTATATGCGATATGCGCAAGACAAAGCAATAGGGGAGATGACTCTTGGGGACCGGGCGATGGTCTGCGCTCGACCCTTACGCCCCGTGGACGTCGGCCACCTTCTGCAGGGCATCCTGGAGATGGCGCCCCTCGATGAGCAGGTCGGCCTCTTCGGCCTCCGCCCGGTCGCCGTGCTCGTGGACCGCCTCGCGGATGACCTGGAGCGCGGCCTCCTGGCAGACGGCGCGGACTTCGGCCCCGCTGAAGCCATCGGTCTCGGAAACGAGTTCGTCCAGGTCGACATCGTCGTCGATGGACTTTCCCCGCAGACCGATCTCGAAGATGGCGCGGCGCGTCGGGCCGTCGGGCGGCGGCACCTCGAGCAGGACCTGCAGGCGCCCGGGGCGCAGGAGCGCCGGGTCGAGCAGGTCCCGCCGGTTTGTCGCCCCCAGCACGACCACTCCCTGCAGTTCCTCGATGCCGTCCAGTTCGGTGAGGAACTGGCTGATCACGCGGGCGGTCACGTGCGAGTCGGCGCCCCCGGATCCGCGCCCGGGGACGAGGGCGTCGATCTCGTCCACGAACACGATGGAGGGCGCGGCCTGCTTCGCCTTGCGGAACAGCTCGCGCACCGCTCGTTCGGATTCGCCCACGTACTTGGACAGCAGGGCCGGTCCCTTGACCGAGATGAAGTTGACCTGGCTTTCGTTGGCGACCGCCTTCGCCAGCAGCGTCTTGCCGCAGCCCGGCGGGCCCGACAGCAGAATCCCCCTTGGTGGCTCGACGTCGGCCCGGCGGAACAGGTCGGGATACTTGAGCGGCCATTCGACCGCCTCCTTCAAGGCGCTCTTCACCTCGTCGAGCCCGCCCACGTCGTCCCACCCGACCTCGGGCACTTCGACGAAGACCTCCCGGATGGCGGATGGCTCGACCTCGCGGAGCGCGTCGGCGAAGTCGGCCATGCCGACCTGGAGCCCGGCCAGGGTTTCGTAGGGGATGTCGGCGAGCGAGAAGTCGATGTCGGGCATGATCCGCCGCAGGCAGGTCATCGCCGCCTCGCGCGCGAGTGCTTCGATGTCGGCCCCCACGAACCCGTGGGTGATGGAGGCGAGCGCGTCGAGGTCGACGTCGTCGGCCAGCGGCATGCCGCGGGTGTGGATCTGGATGATCTCCGACCGCCCGTTGCGGTCGGGGATGGGGAACGAGACCTCGCGGTCGAACCGCCCGGGCCGCCTGAGCGCCGGATCGAGTGCGTTCGGGATGTTCGTGGCGGCGACGACGATCACGTGCTGCCGCCTGGCGAGGCCGTCGAGCAGAGCGAGCAACTGGGCAACCACTCGCTTTTCGACATCGCCGACGACCCGCTCGCGCTGGGGGGCGATGGCGTCGATCTCGTCGATGAAGATGATGCTCGGCGCGTTCTTCGCGGCCTGGTCGAAGATCTTTCGCAGGTGCGCCTCGCTCTCGCCGTAGAACTTGTGGATGACCTCGGGGCCGTTGACCGAGTAGAAGTTGGCCTCCGTCTCGTGGGCGACAGCCCGGGCGATCAGGGTCTTCCCGCATCCCGGCGGCCCGTGGAGCAGGACGCCCTTGGGCGCGTCGATGCCCAGGCGCTCGAAGACCTGGGGATATCGGAGCGGGAGCTCGACGATCTCGCGGATGCGGAGGATCTCATGATCGAGCCCGCCGATGTCCTCGTAGGAGAACGCCCGCTTTCCCTCGCCCGCCTGCTTTTTGCCCACGGTCAGCGTGGTCGTGGGGTTGACGACGACCGGCCCCGCCGGCCGGGTGTCTTCGACCTTGAAGTCGGCGGACCGGGTCCCGAACAGCGTCGCCCGGATGCGGTCGCCGGCGACGACCGGCAGGCCATCCAGCAGGCTGCCGATGTACTGGAGGTCCCGCTCCGACGGGACGATGGTGACGGGGGCGAGGCGAACCTGGTCGGCCGGCTTCGCGGTGGCCGGCATCACGGCCACCATCTGGTCGAGTCCGACGCCCGCGTTCTCGCGCGACAGGCCGTCGATCTGGACCCGCTGCTTCCCCCGCATGTCCTTGTAGGCGGGCATCGCCTTGCAGACCGTCTTGCGCTTGCCGGTCACCTCGACGATGTCGCCGATCTCGACGCCCAGCTCCGCCAGGTCCGACGGGTCCATGCGGGCGAGGCCCCGGCCCACGTCTTTCCCCAGCGCCTCGGCGACCTTCAGCTCGAGCTCCGTCCGTTCCGTCTCGCTCATTCTTCCGAGGTCCCCTCGTCCTTCGTCAGGCGGACCTCGAGGACGCCGTTCCGGCAGGTCGACATCATCTCCCCGGGGCGGAAGCTCTGCGGGAGGAGCACCTCCTTGCGGTACTTCTTCTGCCCGCGCTCACCCTCGATGGTCAGGATGTCGTCCTGGAGGGAGAGCTGGACGTCCTCCTCTCCGATGCCCGGCATTTCGGCGACGACGAGCACGTGGGTGTCTTCGTCGAACAGGTCGACCAGCGGTTCGCTGATCTCATCGACGACGGTCTCGCCGGTCTCGTTGTCGCGATGGACATTGCCGAACGGCTCGACTTTCACCTCGTCTTTGTCGCCGCCGATCCCCATCTTCACGTTGAATCCGTAGACACCGCGAAGCTTATCGCCGGGTTCTCCGATCTGGCCGCTCTTCTTGAGCTCCTCGCCTTTCTCGGCCAGGTCGCCGAGCTTCTCGATCAGGTTCCCCAGGCCGCCGAGGAACCCGCCGATCCCGTCCGACCGCTTGCCCTGTCCGTTTCCGTCATCGTGTCGCTCGCCCATCCGATCGCCCTCCGTGTTCAGGGGTCCAGAGAAATGCCATACCGCTTCACCTTCGTGTGGATCGTCTTGTAATCCACGTCCAGCATGCGGGCGACCTTGGCCTTGTTGCCGTCCGCCTTTCGCAAGGCCCGCTCGATCACCCTCTTCTCGACATGCCCGGCGACGCGGCGGACCAGGTCCGTGAGCGAGATCCCGCCGTCCAGCTCGACGGTCAACCATTGCTCGACCGGCTCGGAGGCCGCGGGCTCGCCGCGCGGGGTCTCCAGGTCGCCGACCGTAATCCGGGAACCGCATCGAAGCGCGGCCCGCCGGATCACGTTCTGCAGCTCCCGCACGTTTCCGGGCCAGTCGTAAGCCAGCAGCCGCACCAGCGCGTCTTCGGTGACGTCCTCGATCTCCTTCCCCAGCTCGTCTCGGCTCTGCTGGACAAACCGGTTGACGAGGAAGGCGATGTCGTCGCGGCGCTCCCGCAGCGGTGGCAGGCCGATGCTGAACTCGTTCAGCCGGTAATACAGGTCGCGCCGGAACTCGCCCGCCTCCACCATGGCCAGCAAATCGCGATTGGTGGCGACGACGATCCGCAGGTCAACTTCGGTGCTGCCCGATCCGCCCACCCGGGTGACCCGCCGCTGCTGAAGCGCCCGGAGCAGCTTCGGCTGGAACTCGGGCGGCAGGTTCGCGATCTCGTCGAGGAACAGGGTGCCGCCGGACGCCGCCTCGAACTTGCCCGCGTGCTGGCGGACCGCGCCGGTGAACGCCCCCTCCTCGTGCCCGAACAGCTCGCTCTCCACCAGGGTGGGGGAGATGGACCCGCAGTCGACCGCGACGAACGGCCCGTCGTGTCGGCCGCTCAATCGATGGAGGCTCCGGGCCACGAGCTCTTTCCCCGTCCCGGTCTCCCCCGTGATGATCACCGAGTAGTCCGTCGGCGCGACCAGCTCGACCTCCGAGCTGATCTCCCGGGCTGTGCTGCTCGAGCCCATCTGTTCCCACAGCTCCCCGCCGGTGTGCCCGCTCCGTTCCGGCCCGCCCTTTTCCAACGACTCCCCGAGGCGTTTGAGCTTTGCCTTGAATTCGTCCGAATGTCCCAAGCGGATCATCGATCCGGGGGGCGCTCGCCGCTCAGCCTGAGCCACCGTCATCAGGTTCAACCCTCCCAAGCGTAATCACCTCAACATCTGAAGGAAAAAGGTCCTTGATCGAATGAAGTAAGCCGAGGAAGACGATTCCCGTCTCGCCCGGCTCGAGCGTCTCGCCGATGCGTTCCGCAATGTGACGATCCCGTTTGCGCAGCAGCTCGAGCGACTGTTTGCGCCGATCAGGCGAGGCGGAGAACGCGTCTCCTGCAGGGTCTGATACTCCTCCAGGAGCAGATCGCGCGACTCGGTCCCCATCAGGGTCGCTCCCCGATCGACGAACTGGAGGAGCAGTTGATGGTTCCGACTGCCCGACTCGGCGATGTCCCGGGCGATCTCAAGCTCCTGGCCACATTCCGGCAGGCCGTCCTGATACAGCCGCACCCGACTGTAATCCAGGTCGAGCTGCTCGATCTTGTCCGTGATCAGGTCCCACATCTCCTCGACTGCCGTCTTGTGGGACTCCCATTGCGTCCCTGTCTTCTCCTCGTACAGGGCACGGAGTTCCGGCTCCATCGTGCCCATGTCGGCCGTCGTATGAATGATGGGGACCCAGATCAACCGGCGCATCGGTCCTCCCGCGGACGCTGGGACAAAGTTCGGACAGTGGCGATGGAAATGTAGCCGGCGGACATCCGTCCGTCTGGCGTCCGCCGAGGCGGGCAGGAACGGCCCCGCGATCCGGATGTATCCACAGAAAGATGGGCGGCCGGGAAGACCGAGGGACCGCCCCTGCTGAAGCCGGAAATCGTCTCAACGTCGGGGGGACCCGGACGACCGGTCCGGCCTCGCCGCAGAAAATGACTCGTGTGGAGACGGGGAAACGGCCGTTGGGTCGGTTCTCTGCAAACAGAAAAGGACGGCCCGTGGCATGCTTCCCCGGTGACGTGGCAGATGGGACGTACCACAGCGGGCACCTCCGTCACTGCTCACGGCCCTTCGGCGCCGACTCTCCCAAGTCAATTGCAGTATAGGCGCCTTTCGGCGTCGATGAAGTCAAGGGGACGGAAAAACTCGAAAAATTGACGGTTGGCCCTTCTTCGAGCAGGCATTGGTTTGCTGCTCCTCGCCGAGACGTTCTAACGAGGTTGTCTTCCCGAGCCCGCAACTCCGTCCAGTGCAGCTCCTCTCCAACGAGAAAACCCCGCATTTAGCTCTCGACAGGAGATGGGGCGCACACCAGAAAGTTCCGTATCTAGAACTTGGCCCGCCTTGCGGTGTGCGTCAGACCGTCGAAACACCCATTCGCGGCTCAGACGCTGGAGCAGATGTACGCTGTCGGCTTGACTCGCATGGCCGATCCAACTGTTGAGTCGAACCCTCACATCGGGCCAGTCCACCCGCCCGTCGGCATACGCGCGCTGCATCCAGCGGCCCCGCCTCCGAAACGCGCGCACAACCGCGGTTCCACCCGTCCGGGGCGATACGGATTCGGCCGCCTGGCAATATGATCGAGCATCCGGTCGTAGACAGCGGGGCGATCCGACGGGGAGGCGGCGCGAAGGGCGGCGGAAGACAACACGATGGATCGCACGGCCCTGATAAAACCAATCCGGTCGGGCGGGATGTCGGCCTTTTGTGCCGCCTGGTGAATGACCACATGCGTCAGGTTATGGGCGAGGATCGTGGCCGCCACCTCCAGCAATACGAAGACGACCGCTTCCGGACCCTGCGCATAGATCGCCTCGGCCTGTTCGCGGGTCACCGGGAGGCTGAATTCGACGGCGGTCTTTTCGTTGGGCTTCTTCACACCCAACGATCATCCGCGCGATCACCCCCAGGCGCAACTTTTTCTTGGTTGACAATCCCGGAACACCGGGGTAGTTTGTACTTCAGTTGGCTGAAGTGTTACGTCGCCGCACGAGCACGGGCTTCTGTCGGGGGCGTCTAACAAGCGTGATGCGCAGACAATTCTGCGCGAAATCGGGATGCCCAAGAGACAGCAAAACGAAATCTCTGCGCTTACGCTTCTTGCCCTGGCAGGCATAGGCCCGAAAGAACCCCGGGCGCGGGCAGAGAAACGGCTGCTGCGCATCCACGACATCATGGGGCTCTGCTCGGAAAAGTACCATAAGAAATACGCTGAGAACACCCGCGAAGTGTTCCGGCGACAGGTAATCCACCAATTTGAGCACGCCCGAATTGTAGACAAGAATCCCGACGACCCAGAACGCCCCACGAACAGCGGCAAGACATGCTACGCGCTGACAGATGAATTCCTGTCGGTCGTTCGCCGTTTTGGCACAGAAGAATGGGAAGCGGTGCGCGATGATTTCATCGCACAGGTGGGGGAACTTCGAAAAAGGTACGCGAAACGCACGCGGTCACGCCAGGTGCGTGTGCAGATTGGCCCCACAGAGGCAGTCGCGCTTTCCCCTGGCAAGCACAACGAGCTGCAAGCCAAGATCGTTCAGGAATTCGTTCAATCCTTCGTTCAAGACGCCAGAGCGCTCTATGTGGGAGATACAGCAAAGAAGCTGATTCACCTTGACGAAGACCTGCTTCACAAACTCGGAGTCCCAACGAACGAGCACGGAAAGTTGCCGGATGTCGTGCTTTACTCCAGGAAACAGCAGCGTCTCTTCCTTGTTGAAGCGGTCACCTCACACGGCCCTGTCACACCCAAGCGCAAATTCGAACTGAACCAGCTTCTGCAGAACTGCAAGGTTGGCCTCGTCTATGTGTCAGCCTTTGAAACCTTCGGTGATTTCCGAAAATGGGCACCCGAGATCGCATGGGAAACGGAAGTCTGGGTCGCCGAACAGCCATCTCACATGATCCATTTCAACGGCCTTCGTCTTCTTCCCTGAGCCGGCACGCGCCACTTCCGCATCCGCTCGTGGGACGCGGCGATGAACCAGGGCGCGCCGTCGAACGAGGTGAAGGTGGTGGTGCGATAGCCCCGCGATCCGTCCGATAGGTCCTATAGCGCCTATACGACCTATTCAGCAGGAGCAATCACAATGATGCGCGAGTATCTCCAGCAGCTCTACGACGCCGAGTCGTTCTCGATCGACACGGTGAAGAATCGCCGGGACTGGGCCGCGTGGCGCGAGCGGGCGCGCAAGGACCTGCTCAACGTGCTCGGCCTGGCGCGCTTCCCGGCCCGAACGGCTCTCAAGCCGCGGGTCGTCGGCACGATCGATCGCGGCGATTTCGTCATCGAGAAGGTCGTCCTCGAGACGCAGCCGAACTTCCTGATGACCGCGAACCTGTACCGCCCGAAGGAGCTCGGCGGCGAGGCGCCCGCCGTCCTCTGCGTCCACGGCCACACGCTGAAGGGCAAGACGTACGAGGGGATGCAGATCCGCGCGACGAACTACGCCCGCGCCGGCTGGGTCGCACTGGCCGTCGACATGACCGGGCACGGCGAGCGGAAGCACATCGGCCACCGCAAGACGTTCGCCATCGTCACCGCCGGGCTGCCGCTCGAAGGGGTGCAGGTCTGGGACAACATGCGATGCGTCGACTACCTGATCTCTCGGCCGGAGGTCGACGGGGAGCGGATCGCGATCACCGGCTGCTCGGGCGGCGGCAACCAGACGATGTACACGGCCGCGGTCGACGAGCGGATCGCCGTCGCCGCGCCCGTCTGTTCGGTCAGCACGCTGCGCGGCCAGATCTTCACCAACAACGGCATCGGCTGCCAGTGCGAGTGCATTCCGAACCTGATGCGGTACGGGCTGGAGAACGCGGCGGTCTGCGCGCTGGTCGCGCCCCGCCCGCTGCTCGTGGTCGCGGGCACGAAGGACCGGACGTTTCCCGTCGAGTACACCCGGGACGCCGACCGCCACCTGCGCCGGTTCTTCGACGCGATCGGGCACGGCGACCGATACAGGTACGTCGAACGACGCGCCCCCCACGGGTATCCGCGCTCGATGCGCCAGCTCGTGCACGCGTGGTTCGATCGGTGGTTCAACGAGCGGGCGGCGGAGCAGCGCTACTACGAGCGCGGCCCGAAGCCGCTGCCGGCCGAGGAGCTGTGGTGCTTCCCGGGCGGCGAGCTGCCCGACGATTCGGCGACGCTCGGCTCGCTCGCGCATGCGGCGGCGAAGAGACTCGTCAGGCGGATCAGAAAGCCGAGGACGAAGACGGCCCGGGCGAAGCTGCGCCGGAAGATACGGAACGACGTGCTCGGCGGCTTCCCGAAGCGCGGGCCGCTCGAACCGGCCGAGGAGAACCCGGTCACGCGGGCCGGCGTCGTCCGCCGGCGCGTGACGCTGACGAGCGAGCCGGGGATCACGATCGCGGCGACGATCCACCGCCCGGCGTCTGCCGACGGCGCCCTCCCCTGCGTCGTGCGCGTGTGCGAGAAGCCGGGCCGTTACACCGACCAGCGCCCCGCAGGCGGGGTCCCCTACCCGGTCCGCGTGGCCAAGAACACGCCCCGCCGCCGCTGGCGCAAGGCGAAGGAGTTCCTCGATGACGGCTGCGCGGTGGTCGAGCTCGAGACCCGGCCGTTGGGCGGCGACGAGCACGTGAGCCGAGCCGCGCTCGTCTACGGCCGGCCGCTCGTCGGCATGGGCGCATACGACATCACCCGGCTGGTCGATTACCTGGAGAGGCGGCCGGAGATCGACGCCGAGCGGATCTCGCTCTGGGCGAAGGACCTGATGGCGCTGCCCGCGCTCTACGCGCTCGCGCTGGACGAACGGATCGCCGGCGGCACGCTCGCCGGCCTGCCCGAGACGTACGTGACGCCCGAGCCACTGCAGCACCCGACGTGGACGTTCGCCGCGGGTCTGCTCCGGCACGCGGACATCGAGCACCTGAAGGCGCTCGTGGCGCCGCGCAAGCCGAGAGAAGAAGAATAGGCCGTACACGAAGCTCTAACAAACCGGCGGGGCGGACATTCCTGTCCGCCGCCTGGCAGGCAAGAATGCCTGCCCCACCGAATATTGAGATAGTTTCTAAGTCCGATATTCCAGCTCGAATGGTGTGGGAGATGGTTCTTGATGGGATGATCAATTCAGGGGAACCAGGACTTCTTAACGGAACGAACCTGATGAAGAATAATTCGTATTACTTTGCTCCAGTGATCTCCACAAACCCTTGTGGCGAAGTGCCCCTTGAGCCTTACGGTGTGTGCTGCCTTGGCTCTATCGTGCTTCCTAACTTTCTCACTACTAAGCAGACAAGATGGC
>JAWODX010000620.1:0-11199 GCA_046483085.1 Planctomycetota bacterium | reverse complement strand
CCCGCCGCGCGAGGGGGCGCAAGGCGAACTGACATCTTGTTACAGGCCGCCGTGGGCCGCATCCGGGGCGAGCCGGCCGAGCGAGTCGAGATACCCGGCCTGGGCCACACGCGAATAGAGGTGGTGCATGAGCCGAACGGAGACGACGCCGTCGAATCGGCGGCCCTCCGGGGGCCCGGAGCCGGTAGACGATTTTCTCGCGGCTGCCGGCCGGCAGCTCGGCCTTGAGTTCCTCCTTCAGCCGCCCCGGGTGGCGGAGGTTCTCGGCGACCTCGCCGCTGAAGTCCTGCGAATCGATCTCGACGAACCGGGCGATCCGCCTGTCGTCCTCGACCACCAGCGCCCTCATCGTCCGGCACTCCGTTCCAGCTTCAAGGCGTGGGACCGACCGTCTCCCTTGTAGCGCGCGACGGCCGACGCATCAAGGCGCGGCCCGGCAAGATCAAGGAATGGTAACGGGCCGGTCATGCGACGGCGTCGCTGCGTTGGCGCTTCGTCACACGTCCAGGTCGCTGGCTTCCAGGGCGTGTTCCTGGATGAACTGGCGGCGCGGCTCGACCTGGTCGCCCATCAGCAGGGTGAACAGGCGGTCGGTCTCGGCGGCGTCCTCGATGGTCACGCGGAGGAGCGACCGGGTCTCGGGGTTCACGGCGGTCTCGTGGAGCTGGTCGGGGTTCATCTCGCCGAGGCCCTTGTACCGCTGGATCTGCTGCATGCCCTTCTCGCCGAGCTTTCGGACGGCGGCGGGGATCTCGGAGAGGGACGCGAGGCCGACGGACTTGCCGTTGGAGAGGACGGTGAATTTCGGCTCGGGCTCTTCGCCCTCCTCGGGCGCTTCGGGGTAGTAGTCGGCGATGTCGAACTTCGATTTCTGGATGTGCTCGAACCCCTTCTTGACGTTGTCGATCTCGTGCAGCTCGACGATGTCGAGCTCGCCCTCGCCCTCCTCCTGCTCGCCGTTGGTCTTGACGGCCAGTTCGCGGCCGCGTGCCTTCGCCGCCTGCTCGATGATCTCGTCGACCTCCTGCTGCGAATAGGCGAGCAGCCGGTCGCCGTCGATGGTCACGCGGAACCGGGGCATCCGCTTCGTCTCCAGCCACTCGCGGAGCACGTCCTGGAACGCGACGCCGTGGCGGTCGAGGACCCGGGCGTAGCGTTCGAGCGACATGAGGACGTCGACGAACGCGCGGAGGCGGGCGCCGGAGAGCTCGCTCTTCTCGCCGGCGCGGGCCAGGGTGACCCCCTCGGTGCCCGAGGCGAGCATGGCCTGGCGGAACGTCTCGTCGTCGAGGTAATACTCGATCTTCGCCTTCCGGCGTTTCACGCCGTAGAGCGGGGGCTGGGCGATGTAGATCTGGCCGCGGTCGATCAGCTCGCGCATGTGCCGGAAGAAGAAGGTGAGCAGGAGGGTCCGGATGTGCAGGCCGTCGACGTCGGCGTCGGTCATGATGATGATCTTGCCGTACCGGGCCTTGTCCGGCTCGAAGCCCTCCTTGCCGATCCCCGTCCCCAGGGCGCTGATCAGATAGTTGATCTCCTTGAAGTTGAGCATCTTGTCGATCCGGGCCTTCTCGACGTTGAGGATCTTGCCCTGCAGGGGCAGGATGGCCTGGAAGGTGCTGTCGCGACACTGCTTGGCGTTCCCGCCCGCCGACTGGCCCTCGACGATGAACAACTCGGTGGTCTCGACGTCCTTCGACGAGCAGTCGGCGAGCTTGAGCGGCAGGTTGCCCGAGCTGAGCACCCCTTTCCGACGGGTGAGCTCGCGGGCCTTGCGGGCCGCCTCGCGCGCCTGCGCCGCCTGGATCGCCTTCTTGACCACGTTCCGGGCGACCGACGGGTTCTCTTCGAGGAACGTGCCGAGCAGCGAGTTCACCGCCGACTCCACGACCCCCTCGATCTCCGGGTTGTTCAGCTTGTTCTTCGACTGGGCCTCGAACTGGGGCTCCGGCAGCATGACGCTGAGCACGGTGGTCAGGCCCTCGCGGATGTCGTCGCCGGAGGGCGCCCGGCCCTTCTTCAGCAGGTTCTCCGCCCGGGCGTAGTTGTTGAACGTGCGGGTCAGCGCCGACTTGAGCCCGCTCAGGTGCGTCCCCCCGTCGTGGGTGTGGATGTTGTTGGCAAACGAGAGCATCAGCTCGGTGTACGAGTCGGTGTATTGCAGCGCCAGCTCGATCTTCACCTCGCCTTCTTCGCGCTCGAAGTAGATGACCTTGCGGTGGAGGGTGTTCTTGCCCTCGTTGAGGTGCTCGACGAACTCGGCCAGCCCGCCCTCGAAGCAGAACTCGTCCTCTTTCTCCGCCCCCTCGTCGCGGATCCGGATCCGCAGGCCCTTGTTGAGGAACGCCAGCTCGCGCAGCCGGGTCGCGATCCGCTCGTAGTCAAACTCGGTCACCTCGAAAATGTCGGGGTCGGGCTTGAACGTGATCTTCGTCCCCGTCCCCTTCGCCTTCCCCAGCACCTTCAGCTCGGACCGAGTCACCCCCCGCTCGTATTCCTGGTGATAGACCTTGCCGTCGCGCTTGATGTCGACCTCGAGCCACTCGCTGAGCGCGTTGACGCAGGAGACGCCGACGCCGTGCAGGCCGGCCGCCACCTTGTACGTGCTGTGGTCGAACTTCCCGCCCGCGTGCAGCATGGTCATGATCACTTCGACCGCCGACTTGTTCTCCTCCTTGTGCATGTCGACCGGGATGCCGCGGCCGTCGTCGACGACCGTCACGCTCCCGTCGAGGTTCAGCGACACGGTGATCTGGCCGCAGTGCCCGGCGACCGCCTCGTCGATCGAGTTCGCCACCACCTCCTCGATCATGTGGTGGAGGCCCCGCACGTTCGTGTCGCCGATGTACATCGCCGGGCGCTTGCGCACGCCCTCGATCCCCGGCAGCACCTTGATGTTGCTCGCGTCGTACGTCGGTACTTTCGCCTTCGTCACGTCGTCCCTTCTCATTGCGATGCCGACTGCCCGATCTTGAACCGAATGTCCTTCACCCGAACCCCCCGCATCACCTCGTTCGCCGCCGTCATCAACTCCTGCTTGCGGAACGACGAGAGCACCTGCAACCAGGGCGCCGAGTCGACCTCCACGTGCAGGACCCCGTTGTGGAACCCGACGACCCGGCTGTGCCGGCTCGCCTCGGGCCCCGCGACCTCGGGCCACCGGTCGTAGATGGCCGGGCTGCGCAGCTTCGCCCGGAACCCGGAGACTTTCAAAAACCGCGCCAGCACGTCGCCCAGGGGCTTCGGGTCGCCGCCGCGGGCCATCGATCACGTCTCCTGGAGCTGAACCGGCATCACCACGTACTGGTAATCCACCCCCACGCTCGCCAGGGCCGCGCTCGTGCTGTCCAGGAGACTGACGGTCACCTCTTCGTCGCCGACCACGCGAAGCATGTCGGTGAAGTAGTCGGGGTTGAACGCGATTTCGAGCGGCTCCCCCTCGTATTTGACCGACTCCGCCTCGACCGTCGCCCGCCGGCCTTCGAGCGTCTGCGTGTTCAGGGTCAGCGCGTCTTTCTTCAGGGCGAACTTGACCGAGCGCGATTCCTCGGTCGTGATCAGCGCCGCCCGCCGAATCGCCGACAGGAGCTTGTTGGCGGGCGCTACCAGCGACTTGTTCGCGCCCTTCGGGATCACGTCCTGATAGTCCGGAAAATGACCCTCCACCAGGCGGGTGCACACCGTCCCCGCCTTCGTCTGGGCGATGGTCTGGCTCTCGCCCACCTCGATCTGCACCGTCTCCTCCGGGTCCTCCATCAGCTTGTCGAGCAGCTCCATCGCCTTCGTCGGGATGATCGGCTCGGCGGAGACCCCCGCCTGGTTCTTCGCCTTCCCCTTGGCGACGGCCAGCCGCCGGCCGTCCGTCGCCACCAGCCGCAGCACCTCGCCCTTGAGCGCGAACAGGACCCCGTTGAGGGCGAACCGCGCCTGCTCGCGGGCCGCCGCGAACTTCGTCCGAGTGATCATCGTCCTCAGGTCGCTCGCCTTCACCGTCACCGCGTTCTTCTCGTTGAACGTCGGCATCTCGGGAAAGTCCGCCAGGTCGTCACACGGGAGATCGTACGTCGCGCCCGTGTAGCTGATCGTGCACGTCCGCTCCTCGGCGCGGAGCGAGATCGACTGGGCGGGCGCCTCGCGGGTGATGCCCGAGGCCTGGTTCGCCGGCAACAGCACCTCGCCCGGCTCCTCGACCGTCACGTCGGGAAGGACCCGCCGAATGCCCACCTCCAGGTCCGTCGCCAGCAGCTCCAACGTGCCTTCCTTCGCCACCAGCCTCACGTTCCCCAGCACGGGCTTGGGGCTCCGCGTCGGCACCACAGAAGCGACGAGGGCGAGGCTGTCTGCCAGCACTTTCGTCTCACACGTCAGTTTCATCGACCGACCTCCCGGTACCGTGTTCGGGGATGGAAAAACCCGGAAAATATGCACGTCCGCTCATCGGATGAACGGCCCCGTCGGGCATTCTTACGCCAAACCTCATCATACCAAACGGGCCCCTTTCCGTCAACGCCAGAACCGCCGATTCTTGCCTCTCTTCCCGCCCAGAACGCCAAATTTCGCTTTCCGCCGTCCCGGCCAGCGAACCCCGCACGCCGCCGGCCGCAGACCCCCGGATCAATACTTCGACAGGAACGCGTTGACGAACGAGCGCACGCTCTTGGTCGCGGCCAGACACGCGGCCGCGCGGTCCGCCGTGCAGGCGCGCGACGGCGCCTCGCTGCCCGCCTCCGGGTCCAGCTCGGCCAGGCGCGCGTCCAGGCGCCGCGCCGCGTCCAGAACATCTGTCGGGGGGACGACGTCGTGCGCCTCCAGCATGGCGCACAGGTCGGCGCAGAGGTCGGACGTCCGGGCCCAGCCGTGATGGGCGAAGATCGCCGCCAGGGCGCTCGCTGCCGCACGCTGGGCGTGCAGCACCGCACCCTCGAACAGGTCCGCCCGCGACAGCACGTTCGCCATCGACTGCTCCCGGTTGCTGACCTGGATCCAGAGCTGTGCGCGCTTATGCATCGTCCGACTCCTCGTCCGAACCGCCGTCCTCCCGCCCGCCGTCGTCGGACGGCGCGGCGGCCGGATCGTCCTCTCCCTCCTCGTCCTCGCCCGCCTGCTCCTGCACCGCCCGGTGGTGTTCCTTCAGGAACGTCTCCACCCGGCGCAGTGCCGCATCGATCCGCTTCCGGGCGCCGCCCAGCGCCTCGTCCTCCTCCTCGATCTCCTTCAACACGTCGGCCTCGTTCACCGTCACCGGGCCGCGCCGCTCCGGCTCCGCCTGCCCGCCGGCGGCGGCCGCCGCCTGGCGGCCCGCGAGCTGCGCGTGCGCCTGCGCCGACGCGGTGTCCTCGGCCAGGCAGACGTAGATCTCGCCGAACCGCGCCGCCTGCTGCAGGCGGAGCCGCTGGAGCCGCACCAGCTCCAACAGGGCGATGAACGTCCCGATCATGTCCTCGCGCGTCCGACACCGTTGGAAGAGCTCCGAGAACCGGACCGTCCGCTCCGAGCTGACCGTGTCCAGCAGTTCGCGGCGGAACTCGTGGATCGGGCGCTCGCGCTCCAGCATCCGCGGCTCCGGCCCCAGCGACGTCTCGCTCAGCACCCGGGCGAACGCGTCGATCAATTCCCACAGGCCCACCCCCTCCAGGGCCAGCGCCGCCTCGTCCCCCTCCTCGTCGCCGAGGAACTCGTCGGGCAGGGCCTCGGGGCCGGGCCGCGGATACTTGAGCGACGCCTGGCGGGCACGGGCACCGAGCTCCCGCGCCGCGTCCTTGTACTTGCGATACTCGAGAAGCTGGCGGACCAGTTCGCTCCGCGGATCCTCCTCCTCTTCCTCCAGCTCCTCCTCGCGCGGGAGCAGCATCCGCGACTTGATCTCCATCAGCGTCGAGGCCATCACCAGGAACTCGCCCGCCACGTTCACGTTGATCTGCGCCATCAGGCCCAGGTACTGCTGGTACTGCTCGGCGATGACGGCGACGGGGATGTCCCCGATGTCCACCTCGTTCTTGCGGATCAGGTAGAGGAGGAGGTCGAGCGGGCCGCTGTACGTGTCCAGCGCGACCCGGTATCGGGCGCCCGCCATCTCGGGACGCCGCTCAGGTGGCTCGGCGGCGCCGTCGGCGTCGGGTCCCGGCTCCGGCTGCCGCGTCTCGTCGTCCAAGGGGAACACTCCGGTCGCCTGGTTCACCGCCCGCCCATCGTAGCCCCGCGCCGCCCGACCGTCAACCTCGCCGGCGACCGGCTACGACGGGAGCGACCCGGCCAGCTCGCGGATCGATTTCGCCAGCGACGCGTTCGTGGCACCCGTCCGGCGCACGACGAATGCCCCGGGTCGCTTCTTGCGGCGATAGACGGCGCGGGCGTACTTGAACAGGCGGCGCGCCGCACCCTCGCCCAGCCGCTTGCTCATCTGGTCGAGCGGATCGAGCACGAGCACCGGACGCGGCGCGACCAGCGCCGGCAGGTCGGGGATGTCAAAATCGAGCAGCGCGCCCGGCAGCCAGGTGTGGCCGAACTGGTTGTACTCGGCGTGGTCGGTGATCAGGCGCCAGGCGGCGAGGGTCTTGACGGCGACGGCGGCCGCCGGGCGCTCGTCGAGCGCCGCGGCCAGCATCGCCCAGATCCCGCCCCGGCCCTCGCCCGCCAGCAGGACCGGCCGGCCCGCCAGCCCCTCGCGCTCCCGGCAGAGGTCCATCGCGCGGATGAGGTCCAATGTGCGCATCGCCAGGAGCGACCGGCCGACGCGGAGCGCCCCGATCGCCCGCTTGTCGTGCTGCCACCGCGTCGCGTTGAAGTCGCGCCAGCTCCACCCGGTCTTCGGCCACATGTCGCTGTGGTCGATCTCGCAGACCGACGTCTCGCCGGTATCGCGCGCGTCGATGGAGAGGACAGGCAGCCCGGCCTGGGCGAGCCGGCGGGGCAGCGTCACTGCGTCGGTCGACGTCGGCTTCCCGTCCTCGGCGGCGTGGACGATCACCGGGGCGTCCGCCTCGCACGCGTCGGGCAGAAAGAGGAGCGCCGGGACGGGCAGCCCCGGCTCGCTCTCGAACGCGAGGCGTTCGACCGCCGCGCCGTCGAGCCGGGTCGTGCCGACCGTCCGGGCGTTCAGCGTGGCTTCGCTCCGCTGGAAGCCGACGCGCTGCTCGACCCGCCGCCGCAGCGCGTTCAGTTGACTCGCCAGTGCCCCGGGGGTCCTGGCGGCCCGGCGGGTCGGCGCGAGCTTTCGCACCCGGGCGGCGTGGATCTGCTGCATGGTGCGGGCCCGGCTGACCGAGCCGAGCACCTGGCCGGTCTCGGTGCAGAAGAGACGCTTGCGGGAGATCCGCCGGAACGGCGGCTCGTCGGGGCCGGGGTCGTCGGGGTCGAGCCATCGGCCCAGCCACTCGTACGAGGCGGCCCGCTTGGGGAGCCGGAGGTCGTGCTTGCCGTCGACGAGGACGAATTCGAGGCGCTCGGGGCAGCCGCAGGCCTCGTAGAACGGCCTCATCAGCTCCACCTTTCGCCGGTGGCCGGGCTCCTCGCCGGAGGCGTCCCCGACGATGACCCGGCAGGGTCGGGGCGCGAGCAGCGAGTAGAGCCGGCGGTCCGGCGGCCGCCGGCCGCGAAGATGCGTGTTCTCCATGCTCCCGCCGGGATGCGACGGGGCACACGCCGCCACCCGCTCGTCGACGCAGGAGATGAGCATGGTCATCGCCCCGCCGCCCGAGCAGCCCATCACCCCGAGCCGGCCGGCGTCCACCTCGTCCCGCGAGACCAGGTAGTCGATGCAGCGGATCCCGTCCCAGGTCCGCCAGCCTGCCAGGGTCAGACCGGTCAGAAAGAGCGGCTTGCCGGTGTAGTGATGCTGGGGGACCTCGCGATGCACGATGTGCCGCCGGGTCTTCGCGTTGTAGCATTCCGACCGCTCGCCCTGCCCCGTCGGATCGTAGACCAGGGCCACGTAGCCCTTGAGCGCCAGGCCCATGCCCGAGCGGTGGTTCCCGCTGCTTGCTTTGCCGGTCGCGCTGTGGCCGCAGGCGACGAGGACGCCGGGCGCCGACAGCGGCTTGTCCCGGGGGATGTACAGGTTGGCGGTGACGTAGTACCGGGGCCGACTTTCGAGGAGGATCTTCTCGACGACGAGGTCGCGCCGCTCGATCTTACCCACCACGCATGGCCGCAGCGGCGACCGGTCGGGGAACTCGCCCAGCAGGTCGGCGAGGTTGCGGCGGACGGCTTGCTGCCAGCGGGCGACGTCCTCGGCCGTCTGCAGGTCGGCCACGGCGGCGTCCAGCTCGCGCTCCAGCTCTGCCTCGCTTCCCGACAGCAGCCGGTCCAGCGCCCCGGCCGCCCGCTCCTGTTCCGCTCTTGTTTCAAACACGCGCAGATCAGCCATGATCCCTCCACAGGGCGTTTCTACTCAAGATCGCAGAATCCACGGTACAACAAGGAAAAGCGGGAGAATGGAAAACCGGGAGAGACCCGTCTGTCGCGGCCGCAGGGCCGCAAACGAATCCCTTTCCCTGTTTCCCATTTTCCCCGTTTCCCTTTTCTTCTCCGAGATACCGCAAGCCGACGGGCCTATTCGCCCGGGCCGACGACCAGGCACTTCATCTGTCGCTGGTCGCGGCAGACGAGGCGGCCGTCGGCCAGCGCCATCGGCGCCCAGATGTGTCGGCCGCCGAGCACTTTCGACGCCGCCAGCTCCTTGTATTGGCCCGGGTCGGGCTCGACGAGCCGGAGCACGCCGGTCCGGCCGTCCATCGCCAGGATCAGCCCGTCCGCGAGGATCATCCCGCCCCAGTCGAAGTTCGGGTCCCGGTCCGTCTGCCACTTTACCTTGCCGTCGAGCGTGACGCAGGCCAGCCCGTCGTGCGTCCGCTTCGTGTTGAACTGGGCGTAGATGTGGCCGTCGTGGACGAGCGGCATGTGGATGTGCGAGCCGAGGCGCTTGAGGCGCCATTGGGGCTCGACCTGGAACGCTCCGCCGGCCTTCCGGACCCGGATGACGACGCTCCCGGCGCCGTAGCCGCCGGAGATGAAGATCCGGTCGTCGGGCAGAAGCGTCGGGGTGGGGACGGGGATGCTGCATCGCCACTTCCCGTACGTCCAGAGAACCCTCCCCGTACCCGGCTCGATGCCCGCGGTCTGAGTGTAGCTGGCCATGAGGATCTGCTCGACCCCGCCGATGGTCCGGACCTGCGGCGACATGTACCGCATCGGCCCGAAGCCCGGCGACTTCCAGACCACCTTGCCGGTGGCCTTCTCGAGCGCCACCACGCCCGGCCCGGTCTTGCTCAGCGGGGCGATGATCACCGTCTCCTTGTGGAGCAGCGGCGACTGGCTCACCCCCCACCGGTGCCGCCGGCTGTCGAAGTCCTTCAGCAGGTGCTTCGTCCAGGCCGGCTTGTGCGTCGCCCTGTCGATGCAGTGCATCTGGCCGAAGGGGCCGATGGTGTAGATGTACTTCTCGCCGACGGTCGGGGTGCTCCGCGAGCCGTTGTAACTCAGCTTCCCGCGGATCGGGTGAGCGAACCGCCATTTCTCCTCGCCCGTGTCCAGATCGAAGCAGCGCAGGATGTTCTCGCGGTTCTGCTGCCGGTCGAGGACGTAGACGCGCCCGTCGCGGATCGCCGGGCCGCCGAACCCGGGGCCGAGCTTCACCGTCCACAGCTCCTTCGGCCCGTCCTTCGGCCAGGAGCGCACCAGCCGCTCGCCCGGCGCCGTCCCGTTCCGATTCGGTCCCATGAACTGCGGCCAGTCCGAACCCCGGGCCGCCGGCGCGAGCACCAGCAGCACGGCGAGCACAACCCATCGTGTTCGCATAGCCAGATCTCCCGGCGAGCGGCCGGCCAACGACTCGCCTCAGAAGGCGTCATTCTATCCGCCGCAATGTCCCCGGTCAAACGCCTGCGTTTCCTCGGTCTTTCCCTGCCGGCCGGAGAGACTTGCCGGCCGAGCAAAAGTGAGAACAAGGCAGAATGCCGCCGGAGCGTCCTTGACAGCGCGATTTCTCGCGCTATGCGTATGGGTGTTGCGGCGCCGTGGGTGCCGCGCCCGGCGCAATATGCTCGCATTTTGGAATCACCAAAGGCTGTTGAAACCGCGAACGGAGGTTTGACATGCGTTGGATGATGATCGCGGCAAGCGTCCTGGCATCGATCACCGCCGGCGCCGGTGAGGCACCGGAAGCCGTCGACCTGGGCGCCCTCCCCGCCAACCAGTGGCGGCTGCTCCCCGCGAAGGACAACGGCCACTGGGGCAACAACATCGTCTGGGCCGAGGACCGCGGCCGCCTGGTCCACTGGACCGCGTTCGAGGTGATGACGTTCGACGCCGAGACCGGCCGGTGGGTCGTCGACTACCCCCGCCCCAAGAAGCTGCCCCGCGTGCCCATGGGCCATGGCTACGGCCGGACCGGCGTGACCTACTGCGGCAAGGGCGTGGTGCTCAAGAGCGGCGTCCCCGCGCCCTCGTACACCATCCAGGCCGGCTGTTACGACTCGAAGCGCGATCGGATCGTCTTTCCGATGCGCGGGCTGATGGCCACCTACGATCCGGCGACGAAGCGATGGGGCAAACAGGAATCGAAAGCGGTGATCAACGGCCGCACGTTCCAGGGCGGGCCGCCGGTCTTCGGCATCGGCGCCTGCTACGACCCGGTCAACGACGAGATCGTCGTCTTCCCCCATTACGTCGGCACGGCGGGGCCCGGCGTCCCGTTCATGAACCTGCCGAAGAACCTCGACCGGCTCGGGATCGACGGCCGCGTCTCCTCGCACCTCGGCACCCTCCGGTTCAGCTACCAGGACAACACCTGGCGGCGGGTGAGCCACACGTTCGGCTCCGACGAGATCAAGGCCGCCCGCAAGGCGCTGTTCGAGCAGCTCGGAAAGCTGAGCGACGCGCTGGACGACGCGTGGGTCATCCGCCGCCGCCCGAAGATGGAGGACGCCGGGAAGATCGCGGACGCGCTCGGCTCGGTCGCCGGCGCGCTCAAGGAATCGGCCGGGGCGCTGGCGCCGGTCAAGTCGGACCTGACGAGGGCCGCCGACTACGTGGCCGGTGCCGCGGCGGCCGCGAGGAAGGGCGACTGGACCGCGGCGCTCGCCGCCGGGCGCGACGCACTCTGGGCCGAGCTTCACCGTCCACAGCTCCTTCGGCCCGTCCTTCGGCCAGGAGCGCACCAGCCGCTCGCCCGGCGCCGTCCCGTTCCGATTCGGTCCCATG
>JAWODX010000520.1:0-6562 GCA_046483085.1 Planctomycetota bacterium | reverse complement strand
TGAAAGAAGGTTTCCCCCGCACCCCCTCCAGGAACTTCGTGGAAATGCGGTCCACAGACCGCATTTCCCCGGAGTTTTGAGGAAGAGGGGTCCGGGGAGAAACCCCTTTTGAAAAAGCGGCTTTCTCCCCGGACCCCTCTTCCTCAAAACTCCGGGGAAATGCGGTCTGTGGACCGCATTTCCACGAAGTTCCTGGAGGGGGTGCGGGGGAAACCTTCTTTCAAGAAGGGCCCCCCCCCGCGTTCCATTATCCATACAGGGACCAATAGTACGCTGTTCTTGTTAACCGCAGAGGTCGAAGAGCACGCAGAGAGAACGATCTGTGGGCCCGTTGTTGCAAGGCGCTCGTGGCGGTCAAGGCGGACAGGCCAGCCACAGGTAATTTGTGGATGCCCAAAAGATTCTCTGCGATCTCCGCGGTGAGTCTGTCGCGTTGTAGTGTTAGCAGGACAACGCTACAGTGTCGCAGGCGGACGGGCGTAAGGCACGGGCGAGGAACACAGTACGGAACTCTTCACCTGTGTCGTGGTAGACAAGAATGTCTGCCCCACCGATGCGGCGGACTCTGGCCGGTGGGGCAGGCATTTCTGCCTGCCCGGCCATTGCGCGGGGCTGCCGGAGAGCAGGCAGCGAGGAAAAGCAGCGTTGTAGTGTTAGGAGCTCTCACAAAACGGTGGGCCAGTCATTCCGGTCTGCCGCGGCAGGCAAGAATGCCTGCTCCACCAGAGTTCTGTTAGACGGCCTGAGGCCGCCGCGCCGGGGCGGACCCGGCCCGCCGGCGCCCTGGCCACCGGCTCTGCGGCGCGACCGAACCCGACGGGGCCGAAGCGATGTCGAAACTCGTGCCGTTCACGAACTCGGTCCCCCTGGCGGTCGTCACGCGGTCGGGCGTGCAAGACACGCTTCACCGCGGTTCGGCCGTGGTGGTGGACGCGGCGGGGGCGGTGCTCGAGGAGGTCGGGGAGCGGGACACGCGGGCCTACATCCGGTCGGCGGCGAAGCCGATCCAGTGTATCCCGGTGATCACCTCGGGCGCTGCGGAGGCGTTCGGCCTGGACGACGCGGACATCGCGATCATCTGCGGCTCACATCGCGGCGGCGGCGAGCAGGTCCGCCAGGTCCGCTCGATCCTCCGCAAGTGCGGGATCGGCGAGGATCGGCTCGAGGCGGGCGCGGGCATCCGCGACAACTGCTCGGGCAAGCACGCGGGGATGCTCGCCGCGTGCAAGCACCTCGGGTACCCGCTTGCCGGCTACACGTCGCCGTCGCATCCGCATCAGCAGGCGATCATCGAGACGCTCCGGGCGGTGTGTCGGCTGGCCGATGACGAGATCCACGTGGGCGTCGACGGCTGTTCGGCGCCGATCCACTGTTTCTCCATCCAGAAGATGGCCCGCGGTTACGCCCGGATGAGCATGCCGGACGAGCATTTCGCCGACCCGACGGCTGGCGCGATCCGGCGGATCACCGCGGCGATGGCGGCACACCCCGAGGGCCACACCGGCGAGCCGGCGTACCGCGACGTGCTGGGCGACGACGTCCGCCTGCTCACGAAGGCCGGCGGGAACGGGGTGTACTGCGCGGGCGTGGTCGGCCGCGGCATCGGGTTCGCGATGAAGATCGAGGGCGGCGACCGAACGCCGCTGCTGCCGGTGTTCACCCGGCTGATGCGCCGGGTCGGCGTCTTCTCGGGCGAGCAGGCGAGCGAGATTCAGCGCCGGTTCTGGCCCGCGGTCGAAAACCGGCGCGGCGAGACCGTCGGGACCATCGAAGTCCTGATCTGACGTCGCGCGCGCACTGACCGCAGAGAACGCCGAGATCGCAGAGAGACATTTTAGTGTGGGCGCGGTTCCGCTCGTGGCTCGGTGAAGGAGCCGGAGGCTTCTGCCGTACGCAGCGCGGGCCCTCGCCTTCGCCGACAAGTCGCAGTAATGGCGCGGGAGCGACGGACCTCTCTCCCTGGCAGGGAGAGGTCGGCCGCGGAGCGGCCGGGGGAGGGTGACAAATTCAGCAGGCATGCACCCGACGAGAGGAGGTCCCGAACAGCAGCACCCTGCCCTCTCCCTCGGGGAGGGAGAGGGGTTTCGGCAACGACCACCGTGAGGAGCTTGAGAAGCAGCGAGGTTTTCCGCGGCCGCCGCGACCAGGCCAGCCGAAGAGATAGAGCCAGCGATGAGAATGCAGTGCCCACTCTGCATTCCGCTCCCTCTGCGTCCTCTGCGATCTGTGGGCTCAGCGCTCGCTTCTACCGCAGGTACGCGGCTTCGACTTTGCGCACCGCGCCGATGATGTCGTCGACCTCCCGGTCGCCGTAGTTCTCGTGCAGGGCGACGTTGAAGTTCGCGTCGGTCACGCGGACCGCGTTCTCGATCCGGACCTGCGGCTCGCGCGGCCCTGCGTAGTCGGAGCAGGCCCACGGGAATCCGCTCTCGCCGAAGATGGCCTTGTCGGTGAACCACGGCCGCTCGGCGGGGATCGCGCGGTAGCTCTCGGTGACCGGCAGGCCTTCGGCCGACAGCGCCTCGCAGAAGGCGTGCTTGTCCACGCTCAGCCGGTCGAGCTCGAGCTGCAGCCGGAGGAACCAGTAGACGCACTGGGTGTCGGGCACCTGCCAGCCGACGGAGACGGCCGCGCGGTCCGCGAGCCCCTCCTTGATCGCCTCACCGACGCGCCGGCGGCGCTCGATGATCCCGGGCAGCCGCTTAAGCTGGGCGCTCCCGATCGCGCCCGCCAGGTCGGTCGAGTTGCAGTTGAGCCCGCCGACCACGTTCCCCTCCTCGCCGTCGATCCCGAACGGCTTGCCGCGGTCGGCGAACCGCTTCGCCCGCCAGAAGAGCTCCTCGTCGCGGGTGTAGACCACGCCGCCCTGCCCGCCGGTGCAATGATGCTTGCCGAACATCGTCGAGAAGCAGGCAATGTCACCAAACGTGCCGACGAGCCGCCCCTGGTACGTCGAGCCGTGCGCCTGGGCGGTGTCCTCGACGAGCCACAGGTCGTGCTCCTTCGCCAGCTCGACGACCGGGTCCATGTCGACCGGCTCGCCGCCGATGTGGGCGACGACGACCGCCCGCGTGCGCTCGGTGATCAGCGGCTCGATCTGCTCGGCCGACGTGTTGTAGCTGCGCGGATCGGTGTCGGCGACCACGGGCACGCAGCCGAGGAAGAGCACGGGCATGATCCCGCCGGGGTCGGTGATCGCCGGGACAATCACCTCGGACAGCGCGTCGAGCCGCAGCGCCCCGAGCGCGCAGAACAGCGCGTTCGTCCCCGAGTTCACCGCGTCGGCGTAGCCGCCGCCCATGAAGTCGGCGAAGTCGCGCTCGTACTGCTCTTCGAACGGGCCGTTGTATCCGAACGCCTCCCCGGTCCGGATCGCCTCGTCGAAGACGCGCAGGGCAGCCGCCTTCTCGTCCTCGCCGATCAGCGCCCGGTGCGGGAACGGCTCGGCCCGCACCGGCGCCCCGCCATCAATCGCCAGCGTCTCACTCATCACGTCTCCCTTCTCACCACTCGAAGACCGGGACTTCCTCTTTCTTCGAAAGGTCCTCGGTCATGTACCAGAAGAAGTATCCGGTGCTGCGGAAGTTGTTGCCGAATCCGCCCATCTTGCGCTGTCGGCCGCGGGCGAGCCGCTTCAGCCGTTTGATCCCGTAGTCGAGGTACTTCCGCTCGCCCGTCTGCCCGTAGGCGAAGCCATACGCGTGGAGGATCGCGCCGGCGAAGCTGCGGCGCTTGTACGAGGCGTCCACCCCGCCGAGCACGGTCTCGATCGCCTTCCTGTCGCCGGTCACCTCGTACCAGGCGCGGTGCCCTTCGAGGGCGATGCCGTCGATCCACGCGCCGCTGCTCGACCGCCGGAAGCCGCGGGTCTTCTCGACGATGTCCTTCGCGGCGTCGAGGTAGGACGTATCGAGCGTGGTCTCGAAGGCGGAGAGCAGGCCGACGATCCCGTGGCCGATGCTCCGCGACTGGCTGAGGGCGTTGCGCTTGTGCCGCCGGGCGAACCCGGCCGAGAGCAGCCCGACGTCGAGCGCCCGCCGATCGCCGAACAGCCAGTACCGCTCGAACAGGCTCTGGTTCTTGTAGTGGTTGTACGTGTTGGAGGTGTAGACCGGGTTGCCGCGGCCGTAGATGCGGACGTGGTCGAGCCCGGCGCTGTACTGGGCCGCGCCGATCATCCTCGGGTTCGGGTGCCAGCAGTGGATGTCGACGTCCTGCAGGTGCATGCTCGACTCGACGGCGAGGTCGAGCAGGTCGAGGTCCCCGGTCCGCGCGTACTGGACGATGAGGGCGTGGGGGAAGCCGTAGTAGATGTTCGACCAGTGGACGTCGTCGCGGGCGAACCGCTCGCGCCAGTTGTCGCGGCGGCTCGGCGTGATGTGGTTGATGGCATCGCCGAAGTTGAACATCCCGTAGGCGTTCGTCCCGCGGTTCAGGTCGCGCCGGTAGAGCAGGTCCTTCCGGGCCTCCTGGAAGAAGTGGTCGTAGGCCTCGACCATCCACCGCCGGTCGGGCGGGTAGAGCTCGAGGTTGCTGGATGCGAGCCTGCCGAACGCCCGCGTCTTCTCGCAGTACCATTCCGGCCGGCAGCGTGCGAAGAGCGGGCTCTGGCAGAAGGCGTGCAGCTCGAGCAGGCGGGCGCGTTTGCCGTGGAAGTAAAGGACCATCTCGTGGGTCTTCGACATCCCCGGGAAGAAGTTCGCCTGCTTGTCACGGTTCGCCCCCTCGAGCGTCGAGGTCTTGCGGAAGAAGCCGGGCAGGAACGCGACCTGGAGCGAGCCGTTCGGATGCGCGAACAGGCCGCTCGGGTAGTTCTGCCAGAACCAGCGGACCGAGACCATGATGCCGCGGTCCTCGCCGGACAGGTCGACGTAGCCGAGGCGGAGCGGCTTCGTGGCCTTCGTCGCTCCTTCCATCACGCCCATGCGGCGGTGGAACGTCGGGGCGCCGCCGACCGTGTAGCGCTCGGAGTCGTCGCAGACCAGCCACGCCCGGTCGTGCTTCGGCTTCTCGCCGGCCGGGCCGAACGTCCCGATGACCGGCGCGCCTTTCGTACCGAAGTTGTACGTCAGGTCGTCGCCCAGGTCGCCGGGGATCGCGAGGTGCCAGCGGTTGACCGGGGTGAACCGGTTGAGCGACTCGCCCTGCTTGCACTCGGCGGAGTAGACGACGCGGACGTACGGCTTGCCGCGGTAGGCGTGGATGCGGATCACGTAATCGAGCAGCTTGTCGCCCGGGCCGGCCGGCTCGTCGGGCCGATGCCGGCCGACGGCCTTGACCACCACGCGCATCGGGCCCTTCTCCTCGACGGTAACCGCCGACTCGGCGTCGTTGCTCGCGAAGTACTTGCGATAGGCGGGCAGGTTCGGATGGTTCGACCAGAGGACCGAGCCGCTGAACTCCTCCGACTTCACGATCCGCTGCTCCCCGGTCGTCCCGTCCTCGTTCTCCGAGCGGATCCACGCCTCGTCGATCAGGTTGAAGCCCTTCTTGCGGACGGCGAACCGCAGCGCCCCGGTGTCGACGGTGATCCGGTCGCCGTCCTCGGCCACCGTGATCGGGTTCTCGATCGGCGTCGGCGGGCCGTCGTCGCGCAGATGGAACGGCCGGAGCGTGTTGCCCGAGATGCTCGCCTGGAAGTCGAGCAGCACCCAGCGGACCGACTTGTCGCGCCACCAGCGGACGGTCGGCGTGAACTGGCACGGGACCTCGTTCCCATCGACGTCGACGAGCCGCAGGCTCGAGACGTCCTTGAACCGGCCTTCGGGCAGCGGGACGCCCGAGGTCACCGGCTGGCCGGTGCGGTGTTCGCCGTAGCGTTCGACGAGCATCAGTTCGACGTTCAGCTCGCCGGCGAGGACACTCGGCGCCAGCAGAGCCACGATTACGAGTGCGCACATGATCCGTTTCGTCATCGTTCCCTCCTCCAGAGGCCGGTTGGCTGCCACAGTCATACACATTCGCCGGGTATCGCGCAAGCGCCGCCGTCCACGTCGGGCCAACGCAAGGCCCTATCACGAAGACACAGAGAGCACCAAGGAGCATAAGGAAGAGAGTTGGACACTGAATTGCGCTGAGCGCGACTGATCCACAATCAGCGTCATCACCGTGAATCAGCGTCCATGAAATAGACGCAGATGGACGCAGATTTCGCAGGTGAGGAGCATGAGCCACGAATGAACACGGATCAACACCGATACAGCCCCACCACGAAGGCACCAAGACCGCAAACGAACACCAGGAGAAATAGACACTGATGAACACTGAACGGACTGATCACCAGGGCCGCCAGCTCGATCAGTCGTCCTCAGTGCGGTTCAGTGTCCGATTTGGTTTTTAGGGCTATGCACTTGAGTCTCGTAACCACTACATGTAGTTTCTGCGCTATCGACCGTTCTTGGCCAAACGTGACGGTTTCCAAGATGCAAGTTGATTAGGGGGCCAGATTACAGCCGAGCTGTTCTGATGGTCTTATTCGGCTCATGCTACGAAAATATGATCCGGTGCTGGATGAAAGTACCGCCGCAATCTGGCCACCCGCCAGAGCCGGGTGCAAGACCAA
>JAWODX010000263.1:0-3984 GCA_046483085.1 Planctomycetota bacterium | reverse complement strand
CCGGTCCGGGCGTCGAGCAGGCGCGTCCAGGCTGTCGTCTCGCGATCACCGCCGGCGTACCGGCGACGGACCGCCCGGCAGGCCCACACGCTGCCGGGCACGACGATCGGCTTGATGTCGAACTCGGCCAGCGGGACGGCGAGCTCGACGGTCCACGCGTCGGCCCCGACCGCCGCCTTCGCCTCGAGCTCCGGGTTCCACGCCGCGCGGCCGTCCGCCGCGTCGGCCACCGCGCCCTTCGAGTTGACCCGGATGCGGTACACACGGAACGGCGGACTGCGCCAGCCGGAGGCGAGATGGACCTCGATGTGGTCGTCGTCGCCCAGCGGGCCGTCGCGCTGATCGGCGCCGACCCGGGCCGACAGCTTGCCCGGCCGCGGCTCGGCCATCCGCGCCCCGATGTACAGGTTCTTTGCGTCGAACGTCATGTACAGCGTCGTCGCCGGCGCGGCCTCCTTGCCCTCCTCGTTCTGGAACGCCGTCGGGAACGCGGCGCCCTTCCAGAACGGATCGCCCAGGGCGCCGTCGATCTCGGGGGGCTCGCTGATCCGCCGGACCAGGCCCTGGCTGTTGTAGCGGATGGCGCACCACTGGCGCCAGGCCGTTGTCGCGTACTCGGGCTCCGGGCCGAGGTCCCACACCCTGGGCGCCGTCTCGGGCTTGTACCAGGCCGGCGGCATCACGTTCGTATCCGGCTCGTCCTCCAGGTCGAGCTCGGGCATTGTCGGCCTCGGGCTCTTCGTCGTCTCACAGCCCGCCACCAGGAGCAGCCCGACCAACGCCAAACCGGCGATTGCCTGTCGTGTCATTCCGGCCCCTTTCCACCCAGCAGACGTTCCCGACCGTCCGGTTCGGGAAACCGACGGAGATCGATTCTACTATTCGCTTCATCGCGCTGTCAAGCCGGCCGGGATCGTCGCCCCGGGTCGTCGCGCCCGGGGGCCGGCCGCCCGCACGCGGGTGCGCCGGCCGCGCGACGGGCGTCGCCGGACCGGAGACTTTTTTCCGGCGAGGGTTTACCAACCGAAAGCCCATGCCGATAAGAGAGTCGGGCCGGCCCGCGTCGTGATTGACGGGCCGACGACCGGATTCTATAATCGTACTGGGCCAGAAACAGGGAGCGCCATGAACCGTTCACTCTTCAGCGACTGGGTCGAGCAGCGGCTCTTCGGGCAGGGCGAGCTCGCCCATCTCATCGCCGACATCATTGACGAGGCCGTCGCCCGCGACACCGCCGACGCGCCGGCCGACGAGGAGAAGGTGGACCCCGGCCTCCTTCGGTCCGCCTGGGACAAGGCCCGGGACGAGGACGAGGTGATCCGCGCGCGGGTCGCCGTCGTGCTCGGCGAGCTGGGCTACGACGACGCGGTCCCCGGGCTCGAACAGGCGGCAGCATGCGACGATCCGGACGTCGCACGGGCCGCCACCATCGCCCTTGCCGAGACCGCGGGCGTCGACGACGAACTGCTCTCCGACCTCGTCGACATCGCCCAGGACGCCACCGAGTCCCGCGAGACCCGCAGCGCCGCCGTTCGCGCCATCGCCGCGAAGAACGACCCGCTGGCCACGCAGACGCTGGCCCGACTGGCCGGCACGGACGACCCGGAGCTCGCCCGGTTCGGGCTGGAGGGGCTGGGCCTGTGCACGCCCGCCCCCGGGTCCGAGGAATACCAGACCGCGCTCAGCACCCTCACGGAGGCGATGGGGAAGAAGGACCCGCTGATCCGGTCCGCCGCCGCCGAGGCGCTGGGGAACTTCGGCGACCCGTCGGCGATCGGCGAGCTGGAGAAGGCGCTGATCGAGAAGGACGCCGCCCTGCGGCGCCGCACCCTCTTCGCCCTGGCCAAGCTCGGCGCCGACAGCGCCGAAGCGCCGCTCGCCCGCATGCTGCGCGACTTCTCCGTCCCCGCCCGCTGGGAGATCGTCGACCTCGTCGCCGACTGCTACGGCGAGTCCATGATCGACGCGCTCGCTCTCGCCGCCGAGGACAACGACGCCGAGGTCCGCGACCATCTCGTCCGGGCGCTCCGCCACATGGAAGGGCGGCGATCGCTCGAACTGCTGCGGAAGATCGCCGCCGAAGACGACGACGAGTTCGTCCGCGAGCAGGCCGAGGCCGCCCTGGCCGAGCGCGCCGAGCAGCCGGAGGAAGAGCCCGCACGGCCCGAGCCGGCGGCCGCCGAACCGAGCGGCCCCCCCCCTCCGCCCACCTACGGGCCCTACCCCCGGCCCGCCTATGCCGGGCCGCCGTATCAGCCGCAAGCCGACCAGGACCAACCCTCGGCCTACCCGCCGCCGCCGCCCGGATACCGCCAGCCGCCGCCTCCGCCCGGGTACGCCGCATACCCCGGCTACCCGCAGCCCCCGACCGGATACCCCTACTACGCGCCGCCACAACCGCAGGCGCCCCCGCCGCCGCAGGCCGAACGCCAGGCACCGCCACCGCCCGAGGAGACCGAACCGAGCGTTCCCCCGCCGCCCGCCGAGCCCCGGGCCGAGAAGGAGCCCGTCGCCGAGAAGCCGACCGAAGAGCCCCGGCCCGCACCGCCGGAGCCGGAACCCGAAGAAGTCGAAGTCCCGGTCGAGCCGCCTCCGCCGCCCGAGCCCGAGGAGCCCGAGGCCGCGCCCGAGCCGGCCAGGCCGTCGGAGCCGGAGCCGGAACCGACCGAAGAGCCGGAGCCCGTCGCAGAGGCCGAGGAAGCGGTTGCGCCCGAAACGGCGGAACCGGCCCCGGAGCCACGGCCGGAACCGGAAGAGATGGCCGCGGAACCGGGCCCGCCCGAGCCCGAGCCGGAAGAGGCCCCGCCGCCTCCGGAGCCGAGGGAGCCGCCGCCGCCGAGATACGCTCACCGTCGACCCAGCCGACGCCGACGCGAACCGGCGAGGCCCGCCTCCTCGTTCCGCCCACGCCGGCCGCGGCGGAAGGAAGTCCGGCGGATGCAGCCGCCGTTCGAGCCGGGGGCCCGGCGGCCAGCGGCCGGCTACGGCCGCCGGCCGGCGCAGGTGCCTCAACAGCCGGCCGGGCTGCGTCGACCGCTCCGGCCGCTCTTCGGCCAGGGCGCGCAGCCGCGCCGCGAACCGGCCAACGTCGTCGAACTCGCACTGGACGAGATGAACTGCAGTTGGTGGCCGAACCCGGATGGCTACGAGGTCTATGTCCCCCTCGCCGACGGCGAGGAAGAGGAGGTGACTATCCTGCTGGCGGAGGTCGACTTCGAGGACTCGCCCATCTACCGGTTCATCGTCGACTGCGGCCCGGCGCAGAGCGGGGCGTACGAGGCGGCGCTGCTGAACAACCGCGACCTGGACTACGGCTCGCTGGCCGTGGAAGAGGACGAGAACGGAGAGCTGTTCTTCGTGCTCACCGACACCATGCTGGCGCCGGACGCGACGGTCGACGGCGTCCGCAAGGCGCTGACCTCACTCGCCTACGTCGCCGGCCAGCTCCGCGGGTAGCGGTGCCCCGCCTCCGGTCTTATTGGATTTTGCATTGCGAAATAAGGCGAGCGGGGGGCCGCACCAATTTCATCTCCCTGTTTTCCACTTCTCCCCTTTTCCCTCGTTGGGCGACCCGGCCCGGCCAGTCGCGGGAGTTCGCGGGTTCTCGGCTCAGAGGTGTTTCGCCGTTCGCAGCGGGCGGGCCAGCAGGTAGGTCTCGTACTCGTTGAGGAGGCGCCGCACCTGCCGGGCGACCGGCGCTGCGATGCGGATGCGATCCAGCCGGGTCACCCGCTCCTCGGCCAGGCTCGAGAGCAGTTTCAACGCGCCCGAGGGGACGTTCCGAACCAGGCCGTCACGGTTCCGCGAGCAGTCGCGGCAGACGATCCCGCCCGCGCCCGGCGAGAACGAGACCGCTCCCCCCCCGGGCTCCCTGCCGCAGACGATGCACCGGCGGAGCTCGGGGAGGAAGCCGGTGCGCACGAGCCGGCCTCAGTCAGGTCCATCAAGGTCGATGGAAGCCCCACACGATAGATCTGAGCAATG
>JAWODX010000170.1:0-11801 GCA_046483085.1 Planctomycetota bacterium | reverse complement strand
CACAGGGCCAGCCGTAAGCTGAAATGTCAGCGTTCGAACAGCAATCGGTCCTAGCAACAAACCAGGAGCTAGCAGCTAGCAGCTAGAAGCTAGTGGCTAGCAGCTAGCAGCTAACCGGTCCCTTGCAGTCCGAAAGGAGAGATGCCAATGTCAGCGAAGATCAAGAACCTGTTCGACATCTCCAACAAGGTCGTCGCCGTGACCGGCGCGGCGGGCGTGCTGTACTCGAACATCTCGAAGGCGCTGGCCGAGAACGGCGCGAAGGTCGCCCTGCTCGATATCCTCGGCGACAAGGTGAAGGAGCTCGCCGACGAGATCCACGCCGACGGCGGCGCGGCGCTCGGTATCGAGTGCAGCGTGCTCGACGCCGACCAGATCGAGTCGGCGCTCGGGCGGATCGTCGAGACCTGGGGCGGCTGCGACGTGCTGATCAACGGCGCCGGCGGGAACCAGAAGGCGGCGACCGTCCCGCCCGACGGCGTGTTCACCGACCTGTCGCCCGACGCACTCGCCAAGGTCTTCGCGCTGAACTACACCGGCACGTTCCTGCCGTCGCAGATCTTCTCCCGCCACTTCGCCGAGCGGGGCACCGGCTGCATCATCAACACCTCGTCGATGGCCTCGCTCGCCCCGCTGACCAACGTGCCGGGGTACTCGAACGCCAAGGCCGCGGTCACGAACTTCACCCGCTGGCTCGCCGTCCAGGTCAAGGTCGACTTCCCCGACGCGAACATCCGCGTGAACGAGATCGCGCCCGGCTTCCTGGTCACGAACCAGAACCGCGCGCTGCTCTACCAGGACGAGGAGTGCACGCAGCTCACGCAGCGGGGACATTCGATCGTCGCCCACACACCGCAGGACCGGTTCGGCGAGCCGGACGAGCTGGTCGGGTCGCTCATCCTGCTGATGTCCGACGCGGGCAGCTTCGTGAACGGGATCACGCTGCCCATCGACGGCGGTTTCGACGCCTACTCCGGCGTCGGCCCACTCGACGAGAAGAAGTGATCAGTGACAAGTGATAAGTCAGAAGTTATAAGCGAGCAGAGCTCTCGGTTTCCGTGCTTTGTTGCCGGTTCCGCGCTTGCGACGTGTCGCCGGGACTTAGAAATTATCTCAAAAGGTGGTGCGGACATTCCTGTCCGCCATCTGGCAGGCAAGAATGCCTGCCCCACCGACTATTGAGATAGTCTCTTACAGGACTTATAGGCCCTCTGTTCGTGACTTGCGGCTCACTCCCTCAGCCAGCGGTCGAGGAAGCGGACGCCACGTATGGTATCCGTTCGGGCCGGCGGCGCAAGGTCCGGCGGGCCGTCTCCCGTACCGACGGCGCTACCCCTCTTCCGGGATGAGGCGCCGGCGGACGTCGCCCGTGCGGACCAGGTGCCAGGTCTTGCCCCCGTCGTTGGAGCTGATGAAGGCCCGGGGATAGCGGCCGTAGCGGCCCGAGTGGTCGTCGCCCCGGAACGTGAAGCACACGTACGGCCGCCCGGCACGGTCCACACCGAGCTGATGGTAGAAGATGGTATACCCGCTGTGGTCCCGTGGATGCCGGGCGAGGACCTGCGGCCTCGACCACTCCGCGCCGGTCGCCGGCTTCGACTGGTGCAGCAGGCGCGGGTGGATCCGGTAGACCGAGTGCAGGGTGTCGTCTGGCCCGCAGACGAGCGAGGCGTAGGTCTGGCCGCGGTGCATCTGCCGCGGCTTCGTCCAGCCGCCCTCGATGGTGTTCGGCTTCCGCGACCGGGCGTAGAGGAACGGGCCGCCGTGCGCCCCGCCCAGTACGTGGAGCCGGTCCCTGCTGTCGACAGTGATGACCGGTGTCGAGTGGACGTCGCACTTGTTCGGATGCGCATTGAACAGGTGCTTCCGGGCGACGACCTTCTTCTTCGTCCGGTCGAACGTCGCGACCCACGTCGGATTGCCGTTCACGTCGGGATCATACGTGGCGTAGACGAAGTGGGTGAGCTTCCCGACCGTCGCGGCGAACGAGTAGCCGCCGGAGTGGTTCGAGATGCCGAAACAGTCGCGGGTGACCTCGACCGGTTCGAGCAGGAGCGCGCCATCCTTTTTCTCGGGCACGACGATCGAGAGCGTGCTCAGCCGCGACCACCGGCAGACCTTCTTCCCGTGCGCGGAGAGCAGCCCGATGGCGGGCGGCCCGCTCTTCAGGTTGTGCCCGGTGCGGGTCTCCACGAACCCGCCGCAGAAGTCTTGCGTCGGCAACTTGTACGCCTGGAATGAGTCGCCGAGGTCGGGCGAGTAGACGAGGAAGTCGCCCTCCGTCGTCTGCGAGATCACGTACAGCCCGTCGTCGGCGTCGACGGTGATCGAGCCGATGCCGTGGGGGTAGAGCTGGAACTCGAACTCGCCGCCGACCTCTTCTCGGATGGCGGAGGCGAACGACCGGCGGACCCACTCGCCGTCGCGATACGTGGTGACCACGCCGGCCAGGTCGGGCCGCTCGTCGTCGGCCGCGTTCTTGAACGTGTGCAGGAAGTACGGCCGGTTCCGGCTGTCGAACGCGAACGCCGACGGCCCCGAGTATTCGATGTCCCCGGTCAGCTTCTCCGCCTTCCCACGCGGCGGGATGCGGAACGGTGCGGCCCGTCTGCCGTCGGTGTCCCCGGCCTGGGCGGGCGCGGTCAGGCAGGCAAACAGAATCGCGAACAGGGCGATCGCGCGTCGAACGTCCTTTATCATGATGCCCCTTGCATCGGCCGGGTGCCAGCTCACGTCGGTTGGCAGCACCTCTCGCGCCGGGCGCCGCGGTCTCACTCTCTGAGCCAGCGGTCGAGGAAGCCGACGCAGCGTATGTTATCCGTTTCCTCCTCCGGTTCAACCTCGTGGCCGCCCTCGTGGAGGAACATCTCGCATCTCTCGCCGAGGTCGAGCCGCTCGTAGACCGCCTTCACCTCGGCGAACGCCCGCTCGGCCAACGGCCACCAGACCGAGTCGTCCTGCTTGCCGGCCTCGACCCCGAACGCCCGTGGGCAGATCAGCGAGGCAAGGTCGCTGTCGGCGAACTCCTGCAGGTGCGGCAAGATCTTGTCCTCCGACGAGTTGAGCAAGAACGACGGCCTGTGTTCGTCCGGCCCGATCTGTTTCCGCAGGCGCTCGGTGAACGACGCCGACGCGACGCACGCCGCCAGCCGCCGGTCGAGCGCGCCCAGCCAGAGGGCGCTCATCCCGCCCTGCGATTTGCCGTACATCCCCAGCCGGTCAGACCGTACCTCGGGCAGCTCGCACAGGAGGTCGACCCCGCGCGACAGGGCGAACATCTCCACGCCCATCAGGTCCATCCCGATCGTCCGGCAGAGGCGGGTGAGGTAGGTGCGCGACCGCGTCTGCGGCGCGAACTCCTTCGCCCGCGCCCGGTCGTAGTGTTCGAGCAGCCAGTCGCAGATCTCGCGCTGCTCGTCGGTCATCAGGTGCGGGGCGCGGTGGTCGGGGTCGCGGATCTCGCCGGGCGAGACGCCGGTGACCATCCGCGTGGCAAGGACGACGTAGCCGCGGCGGGCGAGCCGCTGCCCGATGCGGTTGTAGCTCGGGTTCGTGGTCCGCGACTCCTCGGTGAACCCGCAGAGCGTCTCGGGCACGCCGTTCACCCCGATCTGGCAGAGCACGGCGGGGTGCGGCCCGGCGGCCGCCGGCAGCAGGAGCAGGGCGTCGGTCCGGATCCCGTCGCGGATCGTGTAGTGTACGCGCTCGACCGTGAACCCGTCGAGCTCGGCGATCGGTTCCCGCTCCAGCCCCAGGTCGGCCCGGTCCGCGGGCCAGCCGCCGACCAACTCGCGGAAGTGCTGTCGGTTCGGCTCGACCGATGTCTCGTACGCCTCCGGGCTCGAGAAATCGCGGTTCCAGAACCGCCCGCGGCGCTCGTAGGCGTCCTTCACCCGCTCGGTCAGGTAGCGTTCGTACTGGTCGAACAGCTTCCGCTGCCGCGGGCAGATGTCGTCCGGCTCGAACGTCAGCTCGCCGTCATCCATTTTCATCGAGTGCTCCTTTCCGGCCCGGGGTACCGGCCTTGCGTCGGTCCTGGTCCCCTTTTCGCGGCGACCCTCATTTTCTCGGGCTCCTCGTCCTTCCTGGTGCCTTGCGTTCCCTGCGGCGCGCCTTCCTTCTTCGGCCCTCACGGCGCGAAATGAGAAAGCCCGGGGCAGCGCCCTCCTCTTCGCCCACAAGTTTCGGGCGATGGTATTGGTCGGTGCGAGAGCGTGTACACCCAGGTCGCCGAGCGGGGCTACGCGTCCCGGTCCCGCCCCGCCGGGCGCGGCGCGATTGTGGCCCGCGTCAGCAACCTCACCGCCGCGCAGCTCCGTTCTGTAACACGCCCGTGCCGGGTGGCCCGGCCGCCGCCCGGAGCATTTTCGGTTTTCATGAATTCATGAATTCATGAAAACCGAAAATGGCCCCGGCCCTGGAGCCGGTGGGCGGCCGGGCTCGTGTGGCGGCCAGTGGCAGATGAAAACGTCCGCCCCGCCGCTCTCCGGCTATCCAGACAGCCCTTCCTCTCTGCCGCCGAGCTCAGATGCCACCGGGAAACGTTCACCAGCCAGGGTCCGATCAGAACACTCAGTCCCTCAGTCTACTGCCGGCCACATCTCCTCACGGTCGAGCACTTCCTTCGCTTCGACGCGGCCGTCCTTGAACAGGACGCCGACTTTTGCCCGAGGCGCTATGTCGGCCTTCCCCAGTTCCATAGCAGCATTGGCCACGTTGCTCATCGCGCTCCGGTTGCGGCTGTCGTCGAAGCTGCGGACCGCGAAGTGCTTCGCGCCCTCGGGCACGTTGACGGTAAAGGTGACCTTGTCGCCGGGCTTCTCCGGCTTCGGCTCACCGTCGACATTGCTCCCGAGCCACCAGTTCGTGACCGTGTCGTTCGTGTCCTTCTTCCAGTGGTCGAGGAATGCGCCGTAATCGACGAGCGGCTTGTCGGAGTACTTGAGCTGATAGCGGGCGACCTTGCCGCCGCCCCGGTCGGCCGGCGCGGTGAACTCCACCTTCGCCCGGTCGCCCTTGACGATCACCGCCAGGTTCTTGATCGGCTCCGGGGGCTCGGTATCGTCGCGCGGATGCGCCCAGACGTAGAACGTGTGGCCGGTGAAGCAGACGCTCTCGTTATGCGTGCTGTAGAGGTTGACCCACTTGCCGACGCCCCCGACGTTGTGCATCTTCTCGGCCCGGTAGCCCCGGTGGCTGCTGTAGTACCAGCACTCGTAGGCCCGCTGCTTGAGAAGCGGCTCGCCGCAGAGCGAGTAGGCGCGGGCGATGACGTCGGGATGGAACCCGCCGAGGTAGCCGCTGATGCGGACCCCCTCGCCGTTCTTCGCGTCCTCGGGCAGCACCCAACTGGGGTGGTCCTTCGCCACGCCCTTCGTGGGGAAGTCGACGAGGAAGCGCGACGAGAAGTTGCCGTGCTTCGGCTGCCAGAGCACGCGGGCGACGGCCTGGCCGTAGGCGATCAGCCAGTCCCGGGCGTCTTCGTTCCCGGTGATCCGGTGGTACGTGCCCATGGCCCGGGAGAGCGGCGGGTACATCCAGGTGGCCGGCCCGGCGATGGGGTACCATTTGGCCCCTGTCTTCGGGTCGGTCAGTTGCCCGGTCTTGGCGTTGATGACGATCCCCAGGCGCTCGGCCTCGTCGATGCCCTTCTGGCCGACGTAGCTGCGCAGCGTCTTCTCGCTCAGTCCGCGGCGCAGGCGCCCGGCGGCGTTGGCCAGCCCGCGCGGCTCGGGGTTCGGGCGCTGGAGATAGCAGGCGGCGAAGTAGTCGCTGGCCTTGACCACGTAGGGATCCGTCGGCGCGATGAGCCGGGTGGCGTGGGTGAGGTAGGACGACCGGGTGAAGTCGCGGGAGTAGCCCTTGGCGGTGCCGGGGGTCCGTCGGAAGGCGCGGTGATGGGTGTCGTAGTTCTGCTCCACGGTGTCGATGGCGGCCTCGTAGGCGTCGCGGTCGCCGGTGAGGCAGAACCATTCGGCGAGCCCTTCGCCCCAGTTGTGGCAGTGGCAGGCCTTGGCGAGGAAGAGGTAGCTGATGTTTCGGCAGGTGGCGCGGTCCCATTTTTCGGGCTTCGCGTTGAACGATTTGGTCCACTCGGCGGGCAGGCGGTTGCGGACGCCGGTGACGGGGTCGGCGGTTCGCTGCGGTCGGTTGCCGGCCGGGCCGCCGTGCCACCAACCGCCGCCGTCCTTCCAGCGCCAGCCGTCGGTGCGCCAGGTCTGGAGGTCGGTGAAGTAGTTGGCCCACGACTGGGCGGCATCGAAGAACGGTCGGCTGCCGGTCCGCAGGTACATGAGGACGAGTCCGTCGAGGGTGTCCTGCTCGCTGGTGAAGTGGTTGTCGTCGCCGCCGGTCCAACGGCCGATACGGGCGATCTGTCCGGCGCCCTTTCGCGGGGCCTTGGCCCGGTCGTACTTCCAGCCCCAGGTGTCGTAGCACTTGAGCTCGTCGGCTTGCGTACCGAACTTGCCCACGGCGAACGCGTTCGTCTCGAAGTACCAGCTCGGCGGGGCGATCGCCCAGGGCCGGGCGCGGGCGCGCATCGCCGCGGCCGAGAGCGCCGCGGGCTCGGCCGGCGGCGCGAAATCGAGCACGTACTGCGAGCTGAGGTGCGAGCAGTCGAACAGCCAGCGCGCCCGGACCGCGAACGGCGGCTTCGCGCCCGCCAGCGGCTCCGTGACCCCGGTCAGGACGAGCGAGCCGTCCTTGACCGCGAGGCGGCGGGGCGGGTCCTCGACGAAGTACAGGTCCGTCACCCAGACCGAGCCGCCGTCCAGCTTGACGGCGAGCCAGCCCTCCGACAGGTCGCCGTCGTTGACCCAGACGTCCTTGCCGCCGCTGACCGCCTTGCAGGCGCCGCTCTTCACCGTCCGGCGCAGCCACGGGCAGCCGCCCAGGTTGTCGTGCGTGTGGATGATCGAGTTGACCGACCGCGACGACTGCTGCATCCAGGCGTCCGCGCCGGCCCGGAGCGGCTTGCTCGCGCCGATGACCGACCCGGCGGGCGCGGCGGCCAGCTCCAGCTCGACGTGCGAGTCCTTGACCCGCCGGTAGCAGTAGTGGTCGGGGTTCGAGTTCGACAGGGAATACTTGACGTGGACGTGGCTGTGGCCCTTCCACGCGGTGATCCGGGCGAGGTACTGCAGCTTCGTCTGGTCGTCGCCGACGAAGCGCCCTTTGACCGCCACGGTCGCGCGCAGCGGGCCGTTGTATTCGATCTCCACGCTCGACGGCTTGTCGGCCGTGTAGGTCTTGCCGTCGAAGTCGTCGGTGTAGCTGGCCGAGCCGCCGGAGACGACGGCCTTGCCGCCGGCCTTGACGGACGTGAACAGCGAGAACGGCTTGGTCTTGTCGATCGTCAGGGTAACCTTGCCGGTGTCGATCGTGACGACGTTCCCGGCCTCTTTCGCGAGCCGGACCACGGGCGCGGCCGCGGCCACCGCTGCCGGCTGGTCCACCTTCTTCAGCGCGAACGTCTTCGTCTCGTTCGCTTTCAGGTCGGTCTGGAAATCCAGCAGCACCCAGCGGATGAACCCGTCGCCGTCGACCACGTGCGGGACGGCCTGGAGCGGGACCGCCTTCCCGCCGTCGAACAGCGCGAACTGCTGCCCTTTCTTGTACACGCCCCACGGCAGCGGGATCCCGCCGCTGACCGGCTCCGCCTTCCGGGCAACGCCCGACAGCTCGCGGACCGTGATCTCCAGCTCGAGCTCCGCCGCCGACGCGGCCGCACCCACGAGCAGAACCGCACAGGCAACACTGCAAACCATCAGCTTCTTCATCACGACCTCCTTCGCCAAGGCTTCGTAGAACAAGACCGGGAAAAGGGGCTTTTTCTTCCGCTGGCCCAGCGGCAGAAATGTTCCTGTTTCCCCGTTTTTCCGCTTTTCCTCTATTCTTTCCCGACCAACTCATACGCTCCGACGTCGAGCCTGCCGACCGTCGGGCGCGGCTTCTTGTCGTGCGGGTGGACGTACTGGAGCTCCGGCTTCAGCGAGAACTCGCCGAACGCGCCCGGCGCGACGCCCTTGTCGATCGCGGGCGAACCGGGCTTGAGCCGGAAGTCATACTTCTTCGGATTCACCAGCCCGGCCGCCTCCGCCGTCTTGAAGATCAGGTCGCCCTTCGAGTCGCTCTTCCCGTTCTTGATCAGCGGGATCTCGCCGACGCACAGGTTGTTGCGGCTGACCGTGACGAAGTCGGGCTTGACCTTCTCGGTCCGGATGAACCAGCTCCGGCGGAACCACGGCTTGTCCGGCGGCTCGAACACGATCGTGTTGCTCGCCACGTACAGCTCATTCGTTTTGTGCTTGATGCCCTCCATCCCGTAAGCGATCAGCCGGTTGTTCTGCGCCTTCGGGCCTTTGTGGAAGATGTTGCCGATCAGCACGACCACCCCGCCGTTCGGGAAGTCGGCGACGGCGCTGCCGGTGCCGTCCTCATCCGTCAGGCGGTTGTAGAGCACCCAGCTCTCCTTCGCGCGCGACTTGAGCAGGTGGCCGACGTAGGAGTGGTGCGAGTAGTTGTAGCGATAGATGAGCTTCGTGACGCGGCCGCTCATGTAGAGGTTGTGGGTGGCCGGGCGGCTGTTGTGGCCGCAGTGGGAGAACTCGCAGCCCTCGATGAGCACCTCCCCCGCCCCGCCCAGCATGGCGTCGCGGCACTCGACGAACTTGCAGTTCCGGACGGTCAGGTTCTTGCCCTCGGCGCGGATGCCGGCGGCGTTGACCTCGCCGCCCGCGTTGCGGAACTCGATGTTCTCGACGGTGATGTCTTGGCCCTTGGTGACGAAGATGCCCTTGCGGCCGGCGCAGGTGCCCTTCGCGTCGAGCACCGCGCGGCCCTCGCCGACGCTCCGGATGGTGAGGTCGCTCCGCCGGACGTAGGTCACGTCCTTCTCGTACGTGCCGGCGGCGATCTCGACCGTGTCGCCGTCCTTCGCCGCCGCGATCGCATCCGACACCTTCTTGTACTTCGCGTCGGGGCCGACTTTGAGCGTGGCCGCGAGGGTGGTCCGAGCCAGCAGCGCGATGCAGATGATGAGAACGGTTCGGCTGAGCAGACGTGTGGGACCCATGGCGCGTGTCCTCCACCGGGAGTTGGTTTGCGGCCGGGCCGGGAGTCACCCTTACTCTACCACAAAACGCGCCGATGTCGAGCGCGGCGTTGCAGAGGCATTTGCGATGTCCCTTGCCAGAGGTGTCGCGGACTCGATCTCCGGCGGTCATCGGGGCTTCGCTCGGCGGTTTTTCGGGCGAACGAGAGCAACCAGTACCGCGGGGCGTGTCCTCGGGCGTTTTCGCGCATACTGTCCCCACCACTCCCCACGACCGTCGGCTTTTCCTCGCCCCGCCGGGCCGCTATGCGGCCTGGACGAGGCTCCGTAACCGGTCGAGCCGCTTCTCGTTCACCCGACCGAGTGCCATCGCCAGCATCACCGCCAGCGCCAGCCCGCACCGAAGGCGCATCTTCCGCAAGCCCCGGATGAAGTGACGCTCGAACCCGGCGGACCTTGTCGGCTTCGCCCGACTTCCGGGCCGCCAGCGTCCGGGGGCAGATGCAGCTCACCGTCCCCTGGTAGTCGTACACCACGTTCTTTGTCCCCGGCACCCGCTTCGTCTCCTCCCCTACGTGTTCAGGAGACTTGATAAAGGGGTGTCAGACAGGATCGGCAGGATGAACAGGATGATTCGGTCGGATGGCCAGAACGCAAATCCTGTCTATCCTGTTAATCCTGTCGAGAGGCAGGGCGCCCCGTCAGCGGTCGGTGCCCTCGCGCATGATCTCGATGCCGCAGAGCAGCGGCTCGCCGCGCCCGGGCGTGAGCTCGAGGACGAGATCTTCAGTCACCTTGATCCCGCGGACCGCCCGGGCGACCGTCCGGCGGGCGCCGCCTGCGGCCTTCACCGGGTCGAAGTCGTCGAGCACCCGCCGGCCCTGAACGGACACGCCGAAGACCCGCTCGCCGGGCTCGGCCGCGCGGCGCGGTTCGGCGAAGACGAGCCGGACGGTGTACGTCCGTTCCGGTCCCTCGCCCAGCGTGATGGTGAGCCTTCGCAGCCCGGTCCGGCCCGACGCGCCCACCCAGGCGAGCTCGCCCTCGAACAGCGACGAATGGTGGCGGAAATGGCCGAGCGCCCCGGGCTCCGCGGCGACAGGCACGTCCGGCGAGGTCAAGCCGGTGCTCGGCCAGTCGACCCACAATGTGCCGTCCTTCGCCTTCCGGTCGCCCGGCGCGCCGAGGTTCAGTCCGATCCGGTTCACCACGTTCTTGCCCACCCACATCCGGTTGTACGTCCACCGCTCGACGTTTGGGTCGTGCACGAGCCCGATCGACGTCTGGTTGTGGTAGGCGCAACTGCAGGTGCGGGTGTAGTCGGGCACGGCGAGCACGCCGTCGGCGACGATCATGTTCGAGGTGCAGCCGGACCGGAACCCGCCGAGGTTGCCCGTGCCCCCGTCGCGGAGCAGGTCGAAGAAGCCGGCGGAGCCGGACCGGAACGTGAGCAGGTGCCGGCTGGCGACGGCGGTGCCGCAGCCGTAGCTGCGCTGGAACCGCCACTTGGTCCGTCGGCCGAGCACGGGATGGTCTCGCAGTACGCGTCGGCCGGTGCGGATGTCCCATGCCTCGCCCTTCGTGTCGCGGCCCTGGGTGATGACCCAATCGCCGACGAGCAGGCAGGGGCCGCCGTACTCGTTCGTCCGCTCCCAGACCATCTCGCCGGTCCGGGCGTTCCGGACGTTCATCCGGTCGCCCCAGCTCCCGTCGACGCTGTCGCGCGACGGCCGGTATGCCTGGAGCAGCCGCTTGTGCCTCCGCGAGTAGGCGAGCCAGGTGCCGAACACACGGTCCTCGGTCCGCCAGGCGACGCGGCCGGTCGTCGCGTCGAGTGCGAGGAGCCGGGGCGCCGTCGCGAGCCGGTCCGAGAAGGCGAGGACGCGGCGGAACGAGGGCGGGTAGGCGTCGATGACGAAGACCTTACCGCCGCCGGCGCAGATGGCGTTGTGCAGGAAGCCCTGCCGGGCCGCGACGGTCCACAGGACCTTTCCGGTATGGCGGTCCATGGCGACGAGCCGCCGGCTGCTCGCGTGCGCCCAGGAGCGCCGGCTGCCGCGCCCCTCGTGCCGGCGGCGGGGGATCGACCGGTTCACGGCGTGGAGCAGCAGGCGGTTCAGGTGGCGGAGGCGGGCGTCGTCGTTGCGCGCGCCGGGCTTGCCCCGCAGGTAGGTCTTGATGCTCTCGACCAGTTCGCGGGCGTCCCGGCCCCGCACCTCGGGGAGGAGCGCGGCCAGGTCCCTGCGGCGGATCAGCTTGTTGAGGTTCATCGCCGCCCAGGTCGAGTCGCTCATCCGGTCGCCCCGGGGGAGCGGGGTGAACCGGTCGAGCGTCTTCAGCCAGCGCACGACGTCGGCGAGGCGTCGGCGCAGCATGGCGGCCCGCTCTTCATTCTCGGCGCGGGTGGGGAACTGAGCGGGGCTGAAGTCGGGGTCGTAGAGCTCCTGCGTGTCGGCGCCGGCCAGGAGCACGTCCCGATAGACCCCGAGGTAGCCCCAGGTCGGCTCGTCGTCGGCGTCCTTCGCCCCGGGCAGGCGGAGCTCGCCGACCTTTCTCCCCGTGGCCGGGTCGAGCCGCAGGCAGCGGCCCTTGTACACCACGTAGATCGCGTCGGGCAGCGAGACGTAGTTGCCGCCCAGACTGTTCCGATACCAGAACCCGGCGGACATTGCCCACTTTTTCCGGATTCATGTGTTCGTAGGCTTTCGGGTTTTTCATGATGGCGGACACATGGACCCCGCCCTTG